>JAPPHR010000120.1 GCA_028820995.1 Rhodospirillales bacterium | reverse complement strand
GTTGGGGGGCTGGCGGGGGCGGCGCGCCGCCTCGAACCCCGCCACCGTGCCCACCACGTTGCCGGGGGCGCCCGCGACGGGATCAGCGCGGCAGAAGGGTACCTGCAGGGCGGCGAGGTGGAGGATCGAGCCGACCCCGTTCTCCGCCACCGCCTGCTCGACGGCCTCGGCATCGGCGATGTCGCCCTCCACCCACGTCACCTGCGCAAGCTCGCCCTCCGACATCAGCAGGCCCGGCCGGCGGCGGCTGGTATCGAGGTCGAAGGAGACGGCGGGCACGCCGGCGCGCACGAGGATCGCGAGCGCCCAGCTCCCGATGCACCCGCTGGAGCCGGTGACCAGCACCGGCTGGTCGAAGTCTTCCTTGCGCACGGTGAAGAGGCTGTTCAGTGAATCCATGTTCGTGTTCTGCCGATGTGAATGGGATGGGTGGCGACCCCAGGAGTCTCGCATGCGGCACGGGCCGCGGCCAGCACCGGAGCCTGTTTCAGCCCTTCGCCCATGGCTATCATCGTGCGGGCGGCGCGACGGCGCGCGCCAATGCGTGAGCAGAGGGCAGTCATGGCGGAAACTTCAGCGGCCGACGGCAATGCGATCGTCCTCCTCGACGGCGGTGTGGGGCAGGAACTCCATCGCCGCAGCACGATACCCGCAGCGCCGCTCTGGTCGGTCCAGGTCATGATGGACGAGCCGCATCTCGTCGAGGCCGTGCACCTCGACTTCATCGAGGCCGGTGCCCGGATCATCACGACGAACACCTACACGGCGACGCCGCACAGGCTCACCCGCGAGGGCGTGGCGGAGAAATTCGAGGCCTTGCACGGCGCCGCCCTCACCGCCGCCGCGGCCGCTCGCGCGAAGAACGGGCACGCGGTCCGGATCGCCGGCTGCCTGCCGCCCCTGGTCGGGAGCTACCGGGCGGACCTGACTCCGCCCGAGGACGAGTGCCTCGCGAACTACCGCAAGATCGTCGCCGTTCAGGCCGATCATGTGGACCTCTTCCTCTGCGAGACCATGCTGTCGGCGGCGGAAGCGCGCGCGGCGACCGTGGCCGCGGCCGAGAGCGGCAGGCCGGTCTGGACGGCGCTCTCTGTGGACGACGCCGACGGCACCCTGCTGCGCTCGGGCGAAGGGGTTGCCGCAGGCGCGCGAGCCGCCGTGGACGCGGGCGCAGAAGCCGTGCTCATCAACTGCTCGTGCCCAGAGGCGGTGAGCGCCGCCATGCCGCTGCTGGCCGGCATTGGAGTCCCGTTCGGCGCCTACGCCAACGGCTTCGTCTCCATCGAGGCCATGCGGCCGGGCGGCACCGTGGAGGCGCTGGAGGCGCGCGACGACCTGGGCCCGGCGGCCTATGCGGACCACGCCATGGACTGGGTTGCCGCAGGCGCTTCCATCGTCGGCGGCTGCTGCGAGATCGGGCCCGGTCATATCGCCGCGCTCGGGCAGCGCCTCGTCGCCGACGGCCACGAGCTCGTGGCCGCGCTGCCTCGCTGACTGGCGGCGAAAATGCAGGTCAGGGCGCAATCGACGTGCCGCCGTCGATGACGAAGCTCTGGCCCGTGGTCCAGCGGCCGGCGTCCGAGGCCAGGTAGACCGCGATTCCCGCGATGTCCTCGGGCTCGCCGAGGCGTCTCAGCGGCGTCCGGGCGATCCGGGCCGCCGCGCTCGCCTCGTCTTCCCACAACGCGCGCGCGAAGTCGGTTCGCACGAGGCCGGGCGTAATGGCGTTGACCCGGATGTTGTGCAGCCCAAGCTCGACGGCGAGGTTGCGCACGAGCTGGAAATCGGCGGCCTTGGAGATGCAATAGGCGCCGATCATGTCCGAGCCGATCTGGCCCCCGATCGACGAC
Organism: Rhodospirillales bacterium; assembly: GCA_028820995.1. Classification (GTDB taxonomy): domain Bacteria; phylum Pseudomonadota; class Alphaproteobacteria; order UBA828; family UBA828; genus WTGU01. The sequence continues at coordinate 30,086 of JAPPHR010000120.1, read as the reverse complement.
ACGTAGATGATGGCGCCGTCCTTCCGCTCCCGCATTTCGTCCGCGACCAGCTGCGCGAGCCAGAGGTTGGATTGCACGTTGGTCGCCATGATCTTGGCGAAGGTGTGATCGGGGATGTCCGTGAAGGAGCCGAAGTGCGGGTTGATGGCGGCGTTGCCGACGACGATGTCGATGTGGCCGAGCGTCCGGCGGCTCTCCTCGATCAGGCGCTCGAGCTCTTCCTTGCGCCCCACGTTGCAGGTGAGGCCGTGCGCCGTCAGCCCCTCGTCGGTCAGCTCCCGCTGCGCCGCCTCGACGCGGCCCGCGTCCCGGCTGGAGACGACCACGCTTGCGCCGTGCTGGGCGAGTGCGCGGGCGATGGCCTTGCCGATGCCCTTGGTCGAGCCGGTGACGACGGCGGTCCTGCCGGTGAGGTCGAAGAGGGGGGACACGGCGGCTTCAGGCGTGCCGATGCGGTGGCCGGGTCATGCGGCCGCCCGTGCTGTCGGGGGTCTCCGGCCTATGTGAACGGGGCGGTGTTGGCATATTCTCCCGGCCTTGGTGTCTCCCGGCGACGGTGGGTGGCGAGGATGACCGCTCCGCACGAGGCAGTCCAGGCCGGCGGCGCCGGGGCGCAGTGACCCAGCAGAGAAGCTCGAATGGCACGATCCGACTTTTCCTTCTTCTTCCCCTTCCGGGTGCGGTATGCGGAGGTCGATGGGCAGATGATCGTCTTCAACGCCCACTACCTCACCTATTTCGACACGGCGATCACCGAGTTCTTCCGCGTGCTGCCCTACGACTACCAGGGGCAGGTGGAGCGCACCGGCGAGGACTATCACACGGTCAAGACGCTGGTGGAGTACGACGCGCCGATCCGCTTCGACGACGAGATCGAGGTCGGCGTGCGGACCCAGCGGATCGGCCGTTCCAGCCTCACCTTCGGCCTGGAGATCCACCCCAATGGGCGGGACGAGCGCCTCGCCTCGGGCGAGGTGGTGTGGGTCAACACCAACCAGACGACGCACCGCCCGGCGCCGCTCCCTGCGGAGTTGGTGGCGAAGCTGCAGGCGTTCGAGGGCGGCGGCGAGCCTGCATCCTAGAGGGAGATGACGATGGCTGAATTGACACTGGAGCAGCAGGTCCAGCGGCTCACCGATATCGAAGACATCAAGCAGATGAAATCGCAGTACTGCTATTACGCCGATCACGGTTACGACCCCGACGGCATGGCGAGCCTCTTCGTCGACGACGCCATCTGGGATGGCGGCGACTTCGGCCGCTACGAGGGCGTAGACGAAATCAGGGAGTTCTTCGTCGGCATCAAGGACGAGATCGTCTTCGCGATCCACCCGGTGATGAACCCCATCATCACACTCGACGGCGACACCGCGAACGCGAGGTGGTGGCTCATCATGTGGTGCACCATGATGGTGGACGGCAAGAAGGAGGCCCGCTGGTTCGCCGCCGAATACGACGATTACCTGGTGAAGCGCGACGGCAAGTGGCTGTTCTCCCGCATCGAGGTCGAGGGCAAATTCCTGGCCGCCCACGGCGAAGGCTGGGCCGACCAGACCGGGTAGTCACACTACCGTTTGCCGCCGAACCCGGCGCTCAGGTCATCGCGTTCGAGGACACCGCCCATGCCTTCGTGAGCCGGGCCGAAAAACGCGCCCGTCACGGTGCCGTCATCGCCCCCGGTCTGCACGAAGGTGTTGCCGCGCACCTCGATGGTGTAGCTGAGGTCGCCGTCGTTCCACATGGTGCCGCTGCCGAGCGCACCCGGCGCCGCATCGGCCGCCCATTGTTCCAGCGCCGTGAAATCCGCCGAGCCGGCCAGCGTCGCCAGATCGACCGAGAGATCGGCGGCGCCGGCGACCGTCTCGGCCTCCGGGGTGAGCCCGAGCAGGCGGCCGGACCAGCTGACGCTGCCGGAGAGTTCGGCGTTGTCCGCAAGGGCGGCGTGGGGCGATGGCCCGGAGGCCCAGGGTTGCACCAGGCCGTTCCTGAGCGCGGCCCCGAACGCGACCTCGCCGTCTTCAAGGTCGACCGCGCCGCGCACGTGGAGGGAGGAGTCGGCCCAGTCTCCTAACGTGTCCGCGATACGTTCCAGTGCGGTCCCCGGCTCAAGATGGCCATACACCGCGAGAAGGGCTTCGCGATCGAGGGGGTGAAGGATGTGTGCCGAGAGCTCCTCGCTCCCGCCCGCGACCATGATCGTTCTCGGGAAGCGATCGGGGTCCACGTGGCCGCGGCCCAGCAAGTGAATGAGCTCGTGCGCGATGACGCCGAGCCGCTCGAGCCCCTCGGTACGAGTATGATCCACGAAGACCCGGCCGGCGGCGATCTCGATCCTGAACGGCGCTTCCGGGTCTCCGGTCGGCACCACCGTAAAGAGCGGCTCCGCCAACCCGATGTCCTCGCCCGTTGGCGGAGCTGCCTCTTCAGGCCAATCCTCTTGCCGCGCGAACGTGATGAGGATTTCCCCGTCTGGAGGGGCTATGGCGCCGGCGGATGCGGGGTCGCGGCTAACCCTCAGCTGCCAGTCCTTGGGTAGTGCCGCGTTGATCGCCTGAACCACGCGAACCGTTTCGTCCACCAACTCCGGCGGGGTGCCATCTGCGATGCGAATGGTCGGCGGCACGGCGCCGAAACGCAGGAACAGGCCTGCCGGAACCAGATCGACTCCCATGCCCTCCTCTTCCGGGCTCTGGAACGAAGAGGCGTCCGCTTCGAGGTAGGCGATCAATTCGGCAGCGCCGATACCATCCTGCACCGAGCCGTGGAATACCCTGGCGTCGTCGTGGAGCGTGACCTGCTGCAACGCGTCGGCCGGTGCCGCCACATCGGCGCCCACACGGAGCATTGCCTCGACGGGCACGATTGGCGCTTGGCGCGCATGAACCGACGTTTGCAGGGGCAGTTCGGGAATCTCCGGAATCGACGACTGGTCCGTTCGATCGGAACATGCGGCCAAGGTGAGCGCGACACCTATGCAAAGACAGGTCAGCAGGACCTTCATGGTCTCCCCCGTATTTTTCAAAGCATGAATCAACCGGCCGTATTCGACGCCGGCCGCGTCCGGACGATTGGTGTTCGAGGACGAGGCCCGGTTCAACACGGCACCGTTGCGAGGCTGGGTGTAAGGCGGCAGGGCGCTCCGACAGGCGAATCGAGGCGCCGGACAGGATTCTAGCTCAACCGGCTACACCTTAGAGGCGAGCATCGATACCCACCGGGCAGTGGTCGGAGCCCATCTGCTCGGGCCAGATGAAGGCGCCGTCGACCCGCTTCATGGCCGCCGGCGAGGCGAACACGTAGTCGATGCGCCAGCCGACGTTGCGCGCGCGCGCGCCGCCCCGCTGCGTCCACCAGCTGTAGTGGTCCGGCTCGTCCGGGTGCAGCGCGCGGAAGGAGTCTACCCAGCCGGCCTCCAGCCAGCGGTCGATCTCGGCCCGCTCGACGGGCAGGAAGCCGCTGTTCTTCACGTTGGCCTTGGGCCGCGCGAGGTCGATCTCCCGATGCGCGGTGTTGTAGTCGCCGATCACCAGCACCGGGCAGCGCCGGCGCATGCGCTGCACCCGCTCGAAGACCGCCCGGTAGAAGTCGAGCTTGTAGGGAACCCGGCTGTTGTCCCGGTTCTTGCCGTCCCCCTTGGGGAAGTAGGCGTTGACCACGGCGAAGCGCCCCCGCTTTGAGCGGAAGTGCGCGGCGATGTAGCGGCCCTCGGCATCGAACTCGGGCACGCCGAGCCCGGTCTCCACCTTCTCGGGCGCAAGCCTGGAATAGATGCCGACGCCGCTGTAGCCCCGGCGCTCGGCTGCCACGAACGCTGTGTGCCAGCCGGCGGGCTCGCGGGCCTCGTCGGGAATCTCCTCGTAGAGCGCGCGGACCTCCTGCACGCCGACGATGTCGGCCTCTGCGCGGTCCAGGAACTCCGCGAACCCCTTCTTCACGCAGGCCCTGATCCCGTTGACGTTCCAGCTTACGACGCGCATCGGCCTACCCTACGGTTGGATGCCCACTCTGCGTTAGGGTGGGCCGGCGCGCGCCCCGAGGCAACGGTGCCGGCAACGACGGGAGGGAACGGATGGCGGCTCCTGCACCGTTCCGTCGCCGCTGGCCGTGGGTCACGGCCGACCTTCAGACGGTACGGAACGTCCTTCCCGGAAGGCTCGCGGGCGTTCCGCCGGACTCTGGCCGGCGCATCGAGATTCCCCTCAGCGATGAAAGCGGCGACCGCCTCGTGGCCCGCTTCCACCCCGGTCGGGAGCCGCTGCCGGCCGTGATCCTCGTGCCGGGGCTCACGGGCTGCGAGGCGAGCCGGCACGTGCTTCAGTCGGCCGGCGCGTGGGTGGCAAGCGGCGCCCCGGTGGTCCGCCTCAACCTGCGCGGCGCGCCGCCGGGCCGCGCGCTCGCCCGGAGCCACTACCACATGGACCGGGTGCAAGACCTGGCCGATGCCTGTGAGGCGGTGCGCGAACGCGACCCCGGTATCGCGCAGCAGGGCATAATCATCGTGGGGTTCTCGCTCGGCGGCGCCATCGCGCTGCGCCTGGCTCAGGCACCCTTCCTTCCCCGCGTCGTGAAGGCCGTGGTCGCGGTGTCCGCGCCTCTCGACCTCGTGGCGACGGCGGCGCGGATGGTCCGGCCCCGGAACCGCCTCTACGAGCGCTGGCTGCTGGATCGCCTGCGGCGCGAAACCGAGCCCGTCTGGCGTCCCGCGCCGGAGCCCGTGCGCGCAGCGGTGCAAGGCGCGCGGCACATCCGCGACTTCGACGATGCGCTGACCGCAAAGGAGGCCGGGTTTCGCGATGCGGCGGACTACTACGAGGCATGCTCGCCCGTTCGCGGCATGGACAGGCTCCGCATCCCGACGCTCCTCATTCATGCCGACGACGATCCCTGGATTCCGCCGCCGGCGGTTGCCGAACGCCCACCGCTTCGCGTCGTTGTCACGCGCGGCGGCGGTCACGTCGGGTTCCACGGAACGGGGAGCAGGTTGCCCTGGTATGTGGGTGCCGCTCAGAGTTTCGTGCAGACTTGCGGGGAATAAGGCCGGGTTGCTCGACCCGGCGCGGGATTCCTTGCCCACGCTCCGGTTCGACACTACCGTTCCACCAAGGGCCGGGATGCCGTGCCCCTCCCGACCCGACCGACAGGAGCGCCGAAAGGGCGCCCGGACGCACGCGTCCGAGCGGGGCTGGCAGCGGGAGACAAGGCGATGAAGCTCACGGATTATGCCGCCCACGATGCCTTGGGACTGGCCGCGCTGGTCAAGAGCGGGGAGGTGACGGCGGAGGAGTTGCTGGCCTGCGCGCTCGAAGCGGCGGAGGCGCTCGACGGCGACCTCAACGCCATCGTCCGCTCGATGGAGGCGGAGGCGCGCGCCGCCATCGCGGGCGGCATCCCAGCCGGCCCGTTCGAGGGGGTGCCTTTCCTCCTCAAGGACCTGACGCAGTCCTACGCGGGCGTGCCCACCGATTGCGGCAGCCGCTTCTTCAAGGGCTGGACCCGCGATTTCGACAGCGAGATGGTGGCCCGGTGGAAGCGCGCCGGGCTGGTCATCTTCGCCAAGACCAACACGCCGGAGGGGGGCTCGAGCGGCTCCACGGAGCCCGTGGCCAACGGCCCCACCCACAACCCGTGGAAGCTCGGCTACTCGGCCGGCGGCTCCAGCGGCGGCTCGGCCGCAGGGGTCGCAGCCGGCATCGCGCCGGCCGGCCACGCCAACGACGGCGGCGGCTCGATCCGCATCCCGGCGTCCGCCTGCGGCCTGGTCGGGCTCAAGCCCAGCCGCGGGCGCACGCCCAACGGCCCCGACTTCGGCGAGCTCTGGAACGGCATCGCCATCGAGCACGTGGTGACGCGCACAGTGCGCGACTGCGCCGCCCTGCTCGACGCGACCGCCGGCCCCGGCATCGGCGAGCCCTACTACGCGCCGCCGCCGGCCCAGCCCTTCCTCGACGAGGTGGGCGCCGATCCCGGCAGGCTCCGGATCGGAATCTCGACCAAGGCGCCGACGGGCACCCCGGTCGACGCCGATTGCGTCCGCGCCACGGAGGCTGCCGCGGCGCTGCTGGAGGATCTCGGCCATGTCGTCGAGCCCGCCGCGCCCGAGTTCGACGTGGAGACCATGTTCGACGGCTGGAACAAGATCTTCCAGGCGAACGAGGCCTGGGCCTTCGACGGCTACGCCGAGGCGACCGGTCAGACGCCGTCCGCCGAGAACACCGAGGCCAACAACCTCCATCTGATCGAGGCGGGGCGCAAGCTGAGCGGCGCCGATCTGGTGCAGGGGATCGCCGACGTCCACGCGACGACGCGGGACTTCGCGCGCTTCTACGAGCATCACGACATCTGGCTGACGCCGACCCTCGGCACCGCCCCGCCGCCGCACGGCCACCTCTTCGCCGACGCCGACGCCGAGGTCTTCTTCGAGCGGCTGATGGCGTTCATCCCCTTCACGCCGATCTTCAACTGCACCGGCAACCCGGCGATCACGCTGCCGCTCTCATGGAACGCCGACGGGCTCCCCATCGGCGTCCACTTCGGCGGCCGCATGGCCGGCGAGGCGACGCTCTTCCGCCTCGCCGCGCAACTGGAGGAGGCGCGCCCCTGGCGAGGCCGGCACCCGGAGACGAGCGTCTGGTCTCTCAGCTAGCGCTCTCCTCCTCGGGCGCGAGGCAGCCCGTGAAGGCTGCGGCCATGTTGTGGAGGAGCGTGAAGTAGAGCTCCGGCCCGTCCTCGATGGCCGCGCCCAAGGGGTCGACGGTGCCGGACTTTACGTCGCTGCCTTCGGTGACGGTGTTCACCAGGCGCTTGTCGAACTGGGGCTCGTCGAAGACGCAGACCACGCCGAGCCGCTCCACCTTGTCGCGCAGTTGGGAGATGCGCCGGGCGCCGGGCGCGCGCTCCGGGCTGACGACCACCGAGCCAGCGGCGGTCAGCCCGAAGCGGTCCTCGAAGTAGCGGTAGCCGTCGTGGAACACGATGAACGGCACGCCGCGCGCCGGCGCCGACGCCTGGGCGATCTCCCCAGTGAGGCGTTCGAGGCGCTGGAGGAGGGCATCGACGTTGGCCCGGTAGGTCGCGGCGTTGGCCGGGTCGATCTCGCCCAGGGTGCCGGCGATCGCGCGCGCCATGGTCCAGCCGTTGATGGGGTCGAGCCAGACGTGCATGTCGAAGGGGCCGGGCTCGTCATCGTGGCCGCCATGCGCGTGCCCATGCCCGTGGTCGTCCATGCCTGAATCGCCATGGCTGTCGTGGTCGTGCTCTTCGAAGGCGCCGCCTTCGCGGATCGGCCTGAGCACCAGGCCGGGCGTGTCGGCGAGCCTGACCACGCGGGCGTCTCCGGCGAGCGCTTCCACGGGCCCCGCGAACGCAGTCTCCATGGTGTCGCCGACCATGAAGATGACGTCGGCGTCCTCCAGCGCTTCCGCGTCGGAAGGGCGCATGGTGAAGGTGTGCGGCGAGGCGTGACCCCGGATGATCAGGTGCGGCTCGCCCACGCCCGCCATCACAGCGCTCACCAGCGAATGCACCGGCTTGATCGAGGCCACGACCCGCAGTTCGTCGGCGGCTACGGAGCCTGCGGCTCCGCACGTGAGTAGCGCTGCCGCAGCAAGCGCGAGAGGCAAGCGTCGAGCTACGATGCGTGGACGATCCATGGTCGGGTCTCCGTTATGCGGGCAGGCAGCGCCCTGCATACGTTATAATATAATGCAGTGCTTGTACACTGGCGCGCGGAGCCCGGCAGCCTGAGATAAGCACCCGTTCTGGCGGAGGATGTGACGGCACGGACCATGTCGCCCGCAGACGGGCTCTATGCGTCTGCGACCTGGGATACGCCGTCGGGCCCCTGTATCGTCGTCACCGCGCTCGCGCTCTTCGTCGTGACCCGCATCGACGAGGTGCGGACGTTGGGAAAAACCTTGCTCAGCCGGAGGCGATGACCGCCTCGTCCGAGCACCCCTCCAGCTCGATCTGCACCGTGATGTGGTTGATGTCGAAGCGGTCCACGAGGCGCGCCTGAATCGCGGCGACGGCCGAATCCGGGTGGGTCCCTTCCGTGACGCGGGCGTGGAGCGTGAGCAGCGAAAGCTCCTGCGTAAGCGACCAGGCATGGACGTGATGCACGTCCTCGACCGCCGGTATTTGCGAGACCAGGTCACGGCCGATGTCGTGCACGTCCAACTGCTGCGGCACGCCTTCGAGTAGCACGTGGGCAGCATCCTTCACCAGGAACCAGGCGCTGCGCAGCACCAGCAGCCCGACCAGGACGGAGAGGATCGGGTCGATCGGCATCCAGCCGGTGGTCATGATGATGAGCGCCGCGCCGATCGCCGCCAGCGAGCCCAGCATGTCGGCCAACACGTGGAGCAGGGCGCCGCGCACGTTGAGGTTGCGGCGGTCGGCGCCGTAGAGCACCGCGAACGCGGCGATGTTGATTACCAGGCCGAGCGCCGCCACCGCCAGCATGGGGCCGGCCAGCACCTCGGTCGGATGCAGCAGCCGGCCGACCGCCTCGCTGAAGATCCAGATGCAGATGAAGACAAGGCTGATGCCGTTGGCAAAGGCGGCGAGCACGGGGAAGCGGTGATAGCCGTAGGTGCGCGTCTTGTCGGCGGGGCGGCGGCTCAGCCTGAAGGCGAGCCAGGCGAAGAAGAGCGAGACCGAGTCGACGAGCATGTGCGCCGCATCGGCCAGCAGCGCCAGCGACCCCGAAATCACCCCGCCGGCCACCTCGGCGAACATGAAGCCCGCGATCAGCAGCAGGGCCCAGAAGATGCGCCTCTCGTTGCTGCCGTGCTCTTGGCCGGCGTGTGCGCGGCCGTGACGACGAGAAAGGCCGACCATCACCGACCTTCCGACGAACGCTCTGCCGAGGGCATCTGCTGGTCTCCTCTAGTGCGAACCGGGGCAGTCTATTGCATCGGGGGCGAGCGGTCCCGGTATCCCCCGATCTGCCGCCGTTGGCGCGGCCGCTTCAGCCGAGCGGTGTGTCGAGAAAGGCGATGAACGACACCAGGCCGACGAGGGTGACCAGGGCGGCGCCGGCGTAGTTCATGCCGTGCCGGAACGTGGTGGCCCTGCCGCCGCCCGAGCGCTCCATGACCCGCATCGCCGCCTGCCTTGCAAGAATCGCGCTGACGCCGAGCACGCAGATGCTCGATCCGATGCCGAGCGACATCGCCGCGACCAGCAGGGAGCCAGGGACGATCATGTCGTTCGCCACCGCGTAGAGCATGATCAGCACGGCGCCCGGGCAAGGGACCATGCCGGCCGCAAGCGCCAGGATGCCGCCTTCCGCCTTGCTGCCGTGGCTGTGGTCACGATGACGGTGACCGTGGTCATGGTGGTGATGATGATTGCCATGGTCATGGTGGCCATGCCCGTGGTCGTGTCCGTGGGGGCGCCGCCCGAGCGACGCGCGCACGGCCCGGTAGAGCATGTAGAGTCCGATGCCGACGATGATGAGGAAGCTCGCGGCGCGCACGCCCGGCACGTCCGAGAGCCCCAGCCCGAAGCCGCCGCGCAGCACGAGGTCCGCCAGCCAGACGATGACGACGGCGGCGATGACATGGACGATGGCGATCTGAATGGCCATGACGACGCCGCGCACGACCCGCGCTTCGCGCCCGAGGAAATAGGACACCACCACGAACTTGCCGTGCCCCGGCCCGAGCGCGTGGACGGCGCCGTAGGCGAACGCGACCGCAAGGGCGAGGAGGAAGGCGCCAAGATTCTCGCCCCGCTCGATGGCGTTCATGTGGAAGGCGACCTCGGCGTTGGCTCGTCGCTGAAAGTCCGTCAGGACGTCACCCACGCTCTCGAAGAAGCCGCCGTCTTCCTCGACGATCTCGACGGCGACGGGCACAGCCGCTGCGTCGTCGGCTTGCGAGAGCGCGAGGGGCGCCGTGAACAGGCTCGTCAGGAGAAGCACGCACACCAGACCCGCCAGCACGCTCGATCGCCGGGGGTGGCGTCTGACGGACCGGTGACTCCCCACGGCTTAACTCTCGCAGGCGAGCGTGACAGGCCGGGGATGGCCGAATTGCGCCCCCTTGCCGCGCGCGACGCGGAACCTGCAACCCTCCGTCATCTCGCCGCTAACCAGCAGGAAAGCGGAATCGGCAAAGTTGAAATCCACAAAGTTCTCGCGATCGAACAGGCTTACGGTCACGGGCTCTTCTTCGGGGTCGAGCGGCGGGTTAAGCGCCAAGAAAAACTCGTAGACGAGCTTTCCCTCTTCGATCCGTGCCGAAAAGCGATCCACGTCCTGACCCTCGTATTGCTTCTCCCCCGCCCAGACGTGAACGAAATAATCGGCAGGTGAGAGAGGATCGAACGTCTCGGCGCGCAGGTGTTCGGCCTCAAGAGAATTGAGCGCGCCGTCCCGGTCCAGGTCGTAGGTTTGGATGGTGTGGGCGCTGTAGAAGTCGTCGAATGCCCACGAGAATTCCAATCCGCTGACGCGCTCCTCGTCGAACGCGACGGTGATGGTGGCCTCGACCCACACGTCCGGGTTCGCTCGCGCCTCGGTCGCCCCGAGCGATACGGTCAGGGCGACGAGCAGCATCCAAGACCCGACGATCGTCGCCATGGAGGAGGCTTATGACATGTCACTCGACATGTCAAGCCAACTCTACTCAATCGGCATGGCGCTGCAATGCCCGGTACGCAATCTTGTCATGCCGTTCCGACGTGCAAGAAACAGCGCGCGCGATTCAATGGAGCATAGCGGCCAATGCTCGTCGGCAGTCACTCACGCCTGCGCGGGGTACGCGTTAGGGCTCGAGGTCCATGCGTCCGAGCGAGACCTGCGTGGCCGAATCCGTCAGCGCTTCCATCACCTTGCGCTGACTGCCGCGCAGCGCGCTCTCGGTCAGCTGGGCGGCCCGCTCGCCGTCGGCTTCGATCAGCGCCGTCACGAGGTCGTCGTGGAAGTGATGGTACTCGTGCTCCCGCCTCTGCATCGCGAGCCCCAGGTGCACGATGCGCTCGTGCTGTTCCATGAGGCCGACGACCAGAGTGACCAGGCGCTGATTGCCGGTGCTCTCCGCGACATAGCGGTGGAAGGCGCGGTTCGCCCGCAGGTAGGCCGCCTGGCCGGCCCTGTCATCCGCCGGGTAAGCCGCATGGGCGGCCTCGTTCAACGCGCGCAGCCGCGCCGCGTCCACCTTGCCGGCGGCGAGCCTGACGGCGGTTACCTCGAGCACGAGGCGAAGCTGAAAGATCTCCTGGATGTCGCGCAGCGTGACCGGGGAGACCGCGTTGCCCTGGCGCCCGCGCGAAACGACCAATCCCTCCTGGCGGAGCCGCATCATGGCGCTGCGGATCGGCGCCTTGCTCATGCCGTAGCGCGCGACGAGCAGGCCCTCCGAGACTTCCTCTCCGGGCTGCAGGGCGCAGGAGATGATGTCGTCCTTGATCCGCGTGTAGGCGATGTCGTTCAGGTTGTGCGTGGCCTGATTACTGTCGTTTGACGGGCACGCGGGTCGTCGGGTCTCGCGTTGTCTTTTGGGTTCCATGAATGGCCGTGTCCTTGCCGGCGCCTCGCTGCGAAAGCGGCCGCACGCGGTTCCGATGGTAACACAGTGACGTGCAATCGTTTGCTGTCAGCGCGGGTGAGCATGTGGGTGTGGCAGTGCCCCGCGGGCGGCTGCGACCAGCCAATGTCTTGCCACTGTTTTGGCGGCACGCGCCCTAGTATCGATCGTCTAAATTGTATGTCATCCGGGATATATGTATTCAATAACTTCGCACACACCATATATTGGGGGAAGGATGTTATACTAGAGACGACTCGAGTTCGCTTGGACGCCCGTGAGGATGCGCCGCACCAGAAGAGCCGCTCCGGTTCTTATATACCCGACCACCAAGTATCACCGTCGACTCATGCGCTCGGCGCGGCCTCCGCTGTGGCGCCGACTGCGCCGCTTCCCGGCTCTCGTCGTCCTCGCTCTCGCGCTTCCGATCCTCCTCTATGGGCTCGTCGGGCCCGAACCCCTCGCCCACGAATCCAACGACGCCGCCGACAACTGGAATGGCGACGCCCATCATGGGACGGTGAAGGTGTCGAAAACTCAATCCGGGGACGGGGTGGATCGAATCAGTTTCACGATAAGAGAGGGAGAGAGCGTCAGCTACTACTTCAAAGCGACACATCCACCTGGAGGCACGAATTGGTTTATCCGGATTATAGTCGATGACGCAAACCGCCACGAAGGAACTTATAAGGGCATCAAGTGGAGCCCGCCGATCGGCCGGAGCCTCAACGCAAGCGATTACGATGACTGGAAACACGTCCAGATAACAGCGACTCAAGACGATATTAATCATGGAACCAGGACGATAACCTTCGACCACGAGGTCTGGGGCAACAATGGCGACTGTCCCATTCACGAAGTGGGCACGGTGGTCGTAACGGTTATTGACGACGACGGCAGCAGCCCGCCCCCGCCGCCACCTCCACCGCCCCTGAACGACAACAACGACGGCGGCAACAGAAACGACGGCGGCAACAGAAACGACGGCGTCAACAACAACAACGGCGTCGACAACAACGGCAACGGCGGCAACAACTTGGACGACAACGGAGATGGTAACGGAGGCAACGACGGCGGCAGTCATGGTAACGGCGACGGCAACGGTGGTAACGGAGGCAACGGCGGCGGCAGTGACGGGAACGGCGGCGGCGACGGGGATGACAACGGAGACGGGAACGGCGGCGACGGAAACGGCGGTAGCGGAGACGGCAGAAACGGTGGCGATGGGGACGGAAACGGTGGCGACGGCGACGACGGAAATGGCGGTGGCGGCGGCGACGGGCAGGACGGTGACACCGACACCGGTCGCGAAACCCCTCCGCCTCCCCCGGCGATCTCCATAGCGGACGCGACCGTCAACGAGGGCGAGACGGCGGTGTTCCCCGTGACACTGAGCGCCGCCAGCAGGCAAGCCGTGACCGTGCGCTACGAGACTGCGGACGGGACGGCAGTTGCGGGTTCGGACTTCGAGGCCGCGTCGGGCACACTGACCTTCGCCCCGGGTACGCTGCGGCGGATCGTCAAGGTGAAGACGCTCGCCGACGATGAGGAGGAGCCGCGCGAGACCTTTGGCGTGACCCTGAGCGCGCCGACGGGAGCCACGCTCAGGGATGCGAGCGCTGTCGGGACCATCGGGGCCGATGCGGAAGGGCGCATCGCGCGCGCCAACGAGGGCATCCTGCCCGAGATCGGACGCGCCGTGGCGTTCACCGCCGTCAGGTGCCGCATCGAGCAGGCGTTCTCGCAAGGGGGCGGAGGCCTGGTGCAGTCCTCCACGAGCCCGTCGCTTTCCGTCGCACCGGTCGCAGGCCCCTGGGGCGGGTCGGGCGAGGGCTCGCTCGACCTGGAGCAAGCCCTTGACGGCGCGTCGTTCCTGCTGCCGCTGACGAGCGTCGACGGCGGGGTCGCGCGTTTCGTGACCTGGGGCTGTGGAGATTTCCGCCAGCTGGCCGGGGAGGTCGCAGGCGAGGGGCGCACCTGGGACGGCGGCGTCTCCAACATGCAGCTCGGCATCGACGCGCTGGTCGATTCCGACACGCTGGCGGGCGTGGCCCTGTCGCGGTCGGGAGGCGAGTTCGACTACGGCGCCATCGGGGGCAACGGCGACACGGGCGGCGACTTCGACCTGCGGCTCACGGGAGTTCACCCCTATTTCGGCATCTCGCTGTCGCCGGACCTGCGGGCATGGGGGACGATCGGTTTCGCCGACGGGGACCTTCGGGTGGGGGACGACCGCGCCGACAAGTCCATGACGAGTTCGGCGACGCTCCTGTCGGGCACTGTGGGTCTCAACGGCCGTCTGCTCACGAACGAAGAGACCACCGTGACACTGAAGGGCGAATTGGCGTTCGCCCGTCTCGATGCGTCGAGCGCCGAGGCGGCGTTCAAGTCCGCCCTGGCCAACCTGAGTCGGCTGCGGTTTGCGGCACAGACAGACTACAAGTACCTGATTCCCCATGTGGGTTTGCTGACGCCCTGGGCGGAGCTGGGCCTGCGCCACGACGGCGGCGATGGAGAGACCGGCGTCGGCCTCGAGATGAGCGGGGGCCTCCGCTACCGCAACATCGAGCAGGGCTGGAATGCTGAGGCCTACGGCCGCTGGCTCGCGGTGCACGCCGACGCGCTGCCCGAGGAACAGGGGTTCGGCTTCAGACTCCGCTACGATCCCGATACGCTCGGCTTCGGCCCATGGGTGAGCCTGGGGCAGACCTGGGGCCAGCCGTCGAGCGTCCTGCCGGGCCTGTGGGAAGACGGTGCGGGCGGGCTGGTCGCCCACGACCGGTTGGGGAAGCGCCTGGATCTGGAGTTCGGCTACGGCTTGCCGGCCTATGGCGGCCGTGCCTCGCTCACGCCCTACAGCGCGGTCAGCCTGGGGGACTCGGACGCCCGGGGTTACCGTCTGGGCGTGCGCCTGATGACGAGCTCGTCGGCGTTACTCAGCCTCGAGACCGAGCGCCGCGAGCGCCCCGCGGCGCAGGCAGATCACAGGATCATGCTGCGGGCCATCGCACGGTACTGATCCGAGTTCGCAGTACGGTCCCGTTCTGCGCCGCCGGCCGGCACCGTCCCCCGAGGCGGGTTTCCCCGAATACCGGCGCCCCCCGTTTCATCTGCGCCCGGCATATCCTCGAACGGGTCGTCTGGTTGATCGCCGCCAGTCCGGCATACGTTGCCCGACCCGAACATGTAGTCATAAGTGACGACAATGCGTAATTGATTATTCAATAAATTCAATTTTGTTGTCCCAATAATTGATGCGTCAAGGAATTGTGAACGATATAGTTCCATGTACACATCGGCATACCGTCCTTGGCTGTCAGGTATAGGAGCTCTGCGATGCGCGCGCTGATCCCCTCACGTCGCCTGGGGCACCGGTTCCCCCGCCCGCTGCCGATCCCGGCCGGCGTAATGGCGCTCACATTTGTTCTCCCAGCGGGGTCGGACACCCACTCCGGCGGCCCAGCCTAACCCGCACAGGCCCACTCCACTCAGGAGCACGGTGACATGAAAAACACGAATTCCTTGCTTCGCTCGCTTGCTGCGCTCCTGGTCGCCGGACTCCTGGCAGGAGGCTTGGCCGCATGCGGCGGTGGGGGCGGCGGAACGATATTCAGCCCACCGCCACCTCCGCCATCGCCACCGCCATCGCCTCCCCCTTCGCCACCGCCATCGCCGCCGCCATCGCCACCACCGTCGAGCGGCGTCACGCCTCCGGAGGACGGGCGTCGCTCGGGGTTCGGCGAAACCTTCGAACCGTCGAACCCCGGCAGTCGCACGTCGTGGGAAACCACCGAGTACTATCGGTCCAACGCACTCCACCTGATGAATGCGAGCCAGGGTTACGCCAACCGCACCACGGGGCGCCCCGGCGGCCGCGGCATTACCGTGGCGGTGCTGGACGACGGCGTGGACTTCAATCATCCGGACATCGATGGGGGGCAATACGATTCGCAGTTCACCTTTCCGGGGGTGGCTACGGCCGAAGGGCATGGGACGAATATCGCCGGGGTTATCGCCGGCCGGCGCGACGGTCGCGGTGTGCACGGCATCGCATACGCCGCGAACATCGTGAGTATCGCGACCTGTTTCCAGATCGAAGAGTGTGCGGGGCCCGTGCCGGACGTGGGCTCTGCCGATGAAACTGCGGCGGATATCGCATCGGCGGCCGGTCTGGACCGAACCTACGGTCCTTCGGGAAGTTCCGTAAGTTCAAGTCCCGACGCCAGTTCTCACATCATTAACATGAGTTTCGCCTACGACGGCATTGACAACATTCCGCAGATCACCAGTGCCATGCGGGACGCAGCGGCTGCGGGGCGGATCATGGTCGCGGCGCTGGGAAATGAGGCAATAATCGGCCCCGCTGGAGCGCCGGCCTCCAACGTGGCAGATTCGGGCATCGCGGGGTACGCCATCGCGGTCGGCGCTCTGGACCCGACCGGCAACACCGACGCCGGCTTCAGCAACACGTGTCACGGCGTGGCGAACTACTGCCTGTTTGCACCGGGGGAGAGCATCGTCACCACGAGAGCGGGCGGCGGCCATGAAACCGTACATGGCACATCCTTCGCCGCCCCATATGTTGCTGGCGCCGCGGCAGTCCTTTGGGCCGCGTTCCCGAACAAGCGGGGCAACCAGATTGTCCAACGCCTGCTGTCGACGGCGAGTCCGTTGGGCGGTCAGAGCTTTTCCCAGTACTTCGGGCACGGAGCGCTCGATCTCGGTGCCGCCATGAGCCCGGTCGGCTTCATCAGCCTGTCGACGGCCGGCGGGAGCATGGTTCCGGTGGCCGACAGCTACGTGGCGCTGCCTCCTGGCTTCTCGGCGCCGGAGGTGTCCAAGGGTCTCGCCAACACCGTCGTCTACGACGAGCAGATGTTCCCCTTCCACTACGACCTGGCCAACTCCTTCCACGGCAGCGAGAGGCGCGCGGAAGGCATGCTGCGCGAGTTCCTTTCCTCGCTCGGCAAGTCGTCCAACGTCTCGCTGGATAGGGCGGATGCCAGCCTCAAGTTCGTGCACGACGACGACCCGTCCAACAATCCTTGGGACGCCACGAGCGGGGACGCGCAGGACGAATTGCTGGACGTCTATCGCCTCGACTTCGCGCCGGTCCCGGGATTGACGGTCGCCGTCGGCCAGGGCTTCGGTTCCATCGGGTCATCGAACGACTTCATCGGCTCACGGACACAGCGCACCATCTTCAACGACGAGTTCACGGTGGCGCCGTTCGCGGCATTCGCCGGTCCCGGGCCGGTCCTGACCGTCGACTGGGAGGTCGACGACGGCACGACGATCGACCTCGTGGGCAAGGAGGGTCGCGGCTACGGCGGATCGTCGAGCGCGCAGCTCGCCTCGCTCGGGCTGACCCGCGAGATCGGCGAGGGCGTGACCTTTGGGGCGCGCTACGGCACGCTGCGGGAGCAGGGCTCCATGATGGGCATTCGGGCCGAGGGCGCGTTGGCGAACGCCGGCCGCGCCACGACGGACTTCGTCGATATCAGCGTGAACGGCCGCGTGTCGGACGACCTCACCGTGTTCGGCGGCATGAGCCACGGGATCACCGGCGGCGGAACGCCGGGCTCGGAGAGCACCCTGGTCTCGGAATGGAGCGATGCGCGCGCGGGCGCTTTCGTGATCGGCACGGAGTTCGAGAAGCTCTGGCAGGACTCGGACCGGCTCACCGTGACGGCGTCGTCCCCGTTCCGGGCTGACAGCGCAACGATTCACATCGATGTGCCCGATCGCGAAGTGGCCGACACCGTCGTCGGTTACACGGCGCGGGCCATCGACTTGGTGCCGAGCGGTCGCGAGCACCGGGTGCAGTGGGTCTACGAGATGAAGGCTGACGAGGCGTTGCTGCCCTTCGGCGGGGACGCCGTATCAATCCTCTTGGGAAGCTACGTGCGAATGGAGCCTGGTCATGATGAGACAGCCGATCCGGAGTTCGGTGCGGCGGCGAAGATCCGTGCGCGTTTCTGAGCGGCTGTCGCGCTTCGCCGGCGTTGCGATCGTCGGGTTTGCGCTCGCGCTCGGCGGCTGCGCAGGCGTCATGCAGACGAAGCAGTACGGAGACGAGTCCGACATGACGCAGCAACCGCCGGCGGGTGCGATCCAGGTGGGGGAGGATCACTATATGGTCCCGGCTGGAGCGGACTCGGACGGATGCCCGCTGTTCAGGCCGTGGTCGGGCAGCAAGCCTGTCAAGACTGCACTCTACTATCAGAAGGCCGACGGCAGCTTCACGATCGGCAAGGAGCAGTCCGCCTGCGTTGCAGGCTAGGCCGGCCCGTCGCGTGACGGGACCTGGGCCAGGGCGCGGCCGGCGAGGACGGTGCGCTCGCCGACTGAGCACGTGGTCTCGAACTCGACGCGGCGGCGCTCGGGGATCAGGCGGTCCACCACGGCGCGTGCCACCACCTCGTCGCCGGGCCGCACCGGGGCGGTGAAGCGCAGCGTCTGCGTGAGGTAGATGCACCCCGGCCCCGGCATCCGGGTGCCGATCACCGTCGAGATCAATGCTGCGGTGCACATGCCGTGCACGATGCGCCCGCCGAAGCGCGAGCGCTCGGCAAAGTCGTCGTCGAAGTGGAGCGGGTTGTCGTCGCCGGTGAGGTCGGCGAAGAGCCGCATCTCCTCGTCGTTGATGACGCGGCTGAATTCGGCGCTCATGCCGATCGCCAGATCCTCGAAAAAGTAGCCGGGCCGGGCATCGTCCGGGGTCGCGACGGCCGCCTGCTCCATGATGGAATTCCCTCCTTCGGCGTTGCGGAACGCCAGATTGTGCAGCGCAGCATGCCCGCTGTAAAGCATGCGCCCGCGCGCCTGCGCCGCCGCCCGCCGCGCACCGCCGCAGCCGCCCTGTTCGCCCGGGCAGGTGCACGGTATATGTGACGCTTCGGCCGGGGCGGCGGCGCGAGCCGTCGGCACGAGAGCAAGCGGGAGGAGAACCGATGGCCAAGTTTCCGACGGTGCGCACACCGACGATCGAAGAGATCCTTGATATCGCCGAAGGCTACGGCATGACGATCACCGTCGAGGACGCGGAGTCCTATCGCGGGATCATGGCGGGCACGATCGCGTCCTATCACCGGCTCGACGATCTCGACGAGCCCAAGCTTCCGGTGAAGTATCCGCGCAGCCCCGGCTATCGGCCGCCTCCGGAGGAGAACCCCTACCACGCCTGGTACTGGAAGTCAGAGGTGAAGGGCAGGGGGAGCGGGCCGCTCAAGGGCAAGCGGGTCGCGTTGAAGGACAACATCTGCCTGGCCGGCGTGCCGATGATGAACGGTGCCACGGTGTTAGAGGGCTACGTGCCCGATATCGACGCAACCGTGGTGACGCGCATTCTCGATGCCGGCGGCACCATCGTCGGCAAGGCCGCCAACACGTACCTGTGCTTCGACGGCGGCAGCGCCACCACCGCCACGGGCATGGTCGATAACCCGCACAAGAGGGGCTACACGCCTGGCGGCTCGTCGGCCGGCAGCGGTGTGCTGGTCCTCACCGGCGAGGCCGACATGGCGCTCGGCGGCGACCAGGGCGGCTCCATCCGCATGCCGGCGTGCTGGAGCGGCATCTACGGGCACAAGCCCACGCATGGGCTGGTTCCCTATACCGGGATTTTCCCCATCGAGCTGACCCTCGATCACACCGGCCCGATGGCCCGCACCGTGAGCGACGTCGCGAGCCTGCTTCAGGTCATTGCCGGCCCCGACGGCCACGACCCGCGCCAGATCGGCACCAAGACCCAGCGCTACGTGAACGCGTTGGACAAGGGCGCGGACGGCATGAAGATCGGCGTCGTCACGGAAGGCTTCGGCCGCCCCGAAAGCGAGGACGCCGTCGACAGCTCGGTCAGGGCCGCGGTGCAGCGGTTCTCGGAGCTCGGCGCCACGGTGGAGGAGGTCTCGATCCCCATGCACCTCGACGGGCCGCACATCTGGAACGCCATCGCGGTCGAGGGCGCCACCGCGCTCATGCTGAAGGGCAACGGCCTCGGCACCAACTGGGAGGGCTACTACACGACCACGCTGCTCGACGCCTACGCCAGGGGCTGGCGTTCGCGGCCGGACGATCTCTCCGAGACGGTGAAGACGGTCATGATGCTCGGCGAGTACATGCACAAGAACTACCACGGCCGCTACTACGCCAAGGGGCAGAACCTCAGCCGCCGCCTGCGCGATACCTATGACGCGGCGCTGGAACAGTACGACGTGCTGGCGATGCCCACGCTGCCGATGCTGGCAACCAAGCTGCCCGAGCCCGATTGCTCGCGCGAGGAGAATGTCGACGTCGCGCTGAACATGCTGGCGAACACCTGCCCGTTCGATGCCACGGGCCATCCGGCCATGACGGTGCCCTGCGGCAAGGAGGATGACTCCCCCATCGGGATGATGCTGATCGGCAAGCGCTACGACGATGCGTCCGTCATCCAGGCGGCCGCCGCCTTCGAGAGCCTCGGCGTCTACACGGTGACGACCGTGTAGCGCGCAAGGGCGAGCCGGCTCCGCCGGCGCCCATCCAAGGGGCGCCTCCCACCGCGGGCGGCGCCCCTTCTTTGTCGTTCAGCCGATGACGGCGGTGGCCTCGACCTCGCAGAGGACATCAGGCGAATAGAGGGCCTGGACGCCCATGAGCGTCATCGAAGGCGGCGTGTGGCCCTCGAAGAGCTTCTTGTTGGCGGCGTTCACCACCTCTCCTTCCGCCGGCCGGTAGTTGGCGACGTAGGTATTGAGGCGGACGATATCCGCCACCGTCCCGCCGGCTTCGGCGAGCACGCGGCGGATGTTCTCGTGCGCCTGGGCCAACTGGGCCGCGAGGTCCGGCCCCACCGACTCGCTGTTCGCGTTCCAGCCGACCTGGCCCGAGAGGTAGACGGTCTTGCCGCCCTCGGCCACGACGGCGTGGCTGAGGCCGTAGGTGAGATAGTCCGGCACGTTGTCCGGGTTGATGTGCGTGAGCTTTGCCATGGGACTCTCCGTCGTTGGGGGCGGCAGGCGCGTTCGCCTCAGGCGGTCTTCTGCTCCGCGAGGTCGAGCTCCGCGATCATGGATTCGCGCATCTTGAACTTCTGGATCTTGCCCGTGACGGTCATCGGGAACTCGTCTACGAAGCGCACGTAGCGCGGCACCTTGAAGTGGGCGATCTGGTCCTTGCAGAAGGCCTTGATCTCGTCCGGGTTCGCGTCCTCGCCGTCGCGAAGCTTGATCCAGGCGCAGAGCTCCTCGCCGTACTTCTCGTCCGGCACGCCGATCACCTGCACGTCCTGCACCTTGGGGTGGCGGTAGAGGAACTCCTCGATCTCGCGCGGATAGACGTTCTCGCCGCCGCGGATCACCATGTCCTTGATGCGGCCGACGATGTTGCAGTAGCCGTCTGCGTCGATGGTGGCCTGGTCGCCGGTGTGCATCCAGCCCGCCTTGTCGATCGACTCCTCGGTCTTCTCCTCGTCGTTCCAGTAGCCGCGCATGACGGAATAGCCGCGGGTGAGCAGCTCGCCCGTCTCGCCGCTCGGAACCACGCGGCCCTCGGCATCTATCACCTTGACCTCCACGTGGGGGTGGACGCGGCCCACGGTGGAGACCCGGCGCTCGATGGGGTCGTCCGTCGCCGACTGGAAGCTCACCGGGCTGGTCTCGGTCATGCCGTAGGCGATGGTCACCTCTTCCATGTGCATCTCGCCGATCACCCGGCGCATGACCTCGATCGGGCAGGGCGAGCCCGCCATCGTGCCGGTGCGGAGCGAGGAGAGATCGAAGCGCGCGAACTCCGGATGGTCGAGCTCGGCGATGAACATGGTGGGCACGCCGTAGAGCACCGTGCAGCGCTCGGCCTCGACCGCACGCAGCACCTCCAGCGGGTCGAAGGCCTCGCTCGGGTAGACCATGGTCGCGCCGAACGCGGCCGACATCAGGTTGCCCATGACCATGCCGAAGCAGTGGTAGAGCGGCACCGGGATGCAGACCCGGTCGCGCTCGCTCAGGCCCAGCGTGACGCCGTTGAAGTAGCCGTTGTTGAGGATGTTGTGGTGGCTGAGCGTCGCCCCCTTGGGGAAGCCCGTGGTGCCGCTGGTGAACTGGATGTTGATGGGGTCGTCGAACTGCAGCGTGTCGGCGAGCGTGCGCAGCCGGCCGCGCTCAGTCGTGCCCGCGAGCGCCGGCACGTCCGCGAAGTTGTACATGCCGGCCGTGGTTTCGGTGCCGAGGCGGACCACGGTTTCGAGATGAGGCAGCTTCTCCGCCTTGAGCGCGCCGGGCCGGGCGCCGTCAAGCTCCGGCGCGAGCCGGCGCAGCATCTCGATGTAGCGGCTCGACTTGAAGGCTTCCGCCGTGACCAGCGCCCGGCACTCGACCTTGTTGAGCGCGTATTCCAGCTCGGCCAGCCGGTAGGCGGGGTTGATGTTGACCAGGATCAGCCCGGCCTTGGCTGCCGCGAACTGCGTCACCGTCCATTCGCTGTTGTTGGGCGACCAGATGCCGATGCGATCGCCCGGCTCCAGCCCGAGCGCGAGCAGGCCCGCGGCGAACGCGTCCACCTTCTCCGTGAGCGCGCCGTAGGACCAGCGCACGTCCTGCTGGCGCACCACCAGCGCCTCGTTGTCGGGGAAGCGCGCGGCCGTCCGGTCGAGCTGCGCGCCGATGGTGAGGCCGAGCAGCGGATTCGCGCTCGCGCCGCTCACGTAGCTCATGGCTTGGGGGGTCATCGTCCGTCCTCGCCCTGCGCGGTCGTCATATCCATCTGCCGACGCTGGCGCGAGGTGCCGGTGCCCAGGGGCGGAATCGAACCACCGACACGCGGATTTTCAGTCCGCTGCTCTACCAACTGAGCTACCTGGGCGTCCGCCGGCATAGGCGCCTGTGTATAGGGCACGGAGCCGCACCTGTCCATGCGTTGCCCGCCCCTTCGGGCCGGCTTTACACGCTGAGATACTGCAGGGCGGCGAAGGCCGCGTAGCCGAGCAGGAGGAGCACGCCGAACGGCCGCCCCAGGCGCACGCCGGCGAGCGTCACCGCGATCACGAGCCCCGTAATTCCCGCCAGCATCCAGATGTCGAAGTTGAGGATTTCTTCCGGCACCGGCAGCGGCGTCACCACAGTCACGACGCCCAGGATCGCCAGGATGTTGAACAGGCTGGAGCCCAGCACGTTGCCGAACGCGACGTCGGCGTGCTTGCGGTAGGCCGCCACCAGGGTGGTCGCGAGCTCGGGCAGAGAGGTGCCGACCGCGACGACCGTGATCCCGATCACGGTCTCGGTGATGCCGAGGCCGCGGGCGATGATCGTCGCGGCGCCGACCATGAGGTGGGCGCCGACGCTGACGCCGGCGAGCCCGAGCACCGCAAGGAGCCCGGCGAGCCAGATGGGTCGAGGCAGGTGCTGGCGTTCCTCGGCTTCGTGCCGATGGCGGATGCCCCCATCGGTGCCAAGGCGGCGCTCGTGCCAATAGCAGGTGCAGGTGAACAGCCCGAGCAGCACCAGCATCAACGCGCCCTGCCAGGCCACGAGCGTGCCCATCGAGATGAACGCCGCGAGCAATGCGGTGGCGCCGATCAGCGCCCCGCCGTCCCGCAGTACCGCCCGTCGCGAGACCAGGACCGGC
Source organism: Rhodospirillales bacterium (assembly GCA_028820995.1). Lineage (GTDB taxonomy): Bacteria > Pseudomonadota > Alphaproteobacteria > UBA828 > UBA828 > WTGU01. The sequence continues at coordinate 6,954 of JAPPHR010000120.1, read as the reverse complement.
GTGATCACGATAGCGAGGCCGAGGATCAACATGAGGTTCGCGACGTTGCTGCCGATCACGTTGCCGAAGGCGATGCCGGAAGAGCCCCTGAGCGCCGCTTGCAGGGTGACCACAAGCTCCGGCATCGAGGTGCCGAAGGCCACGACGGTGGCCCCGATCAGGAGCGGCGAGACGTTCAGCCGCTGGGCGAGCGAGACCGCGCCGCGCACCAGCGCCTCGCCACCCGCGAAGAGCAGGATGAAACCGCCGATGAGCTGGATATGGGTAAGCGGTTCGAGCATTCGTGCCAGCGCCCTCGATCAGCTTCGCTCGACGGCGAAGCGGCCGTGCGGCAGGGCCGGATCGGCGATGAGTGTGAGGGGCACGCCCAACCAGCGCTCCAGCACGGTGGCGCCAGGGGTCGCGAGCGTCGCCAGGAGGGCAGGGGCGGCGCGCAACGTGAGAGCCCGTGCGCCGCTCGTCGCTTCGCGGCGGGCGGCGTCCGCCGCGTCATGGGCGGCCGCCTCCAGCCGCAGCCGGCGCCCGCCGAATGCGTTGCCTGTGGGCTCGGTGAACGCCTGGAGCAGGCTTGGGCCGAGCCGCTTGCGGTTGACCTCAACCACCCCGCCGGCGGTGACGCCGAGCACCCGGTGCGGTGTCCGGTCGGCATCGAGGGCACGTTCGAGCGCGGCGAGTTGGGTCTCGCGCCGCCGCTTGCTGCGGCGGCCCGCGAAGTCGATGGCGATCAGCCCGGCAAGATTACGGAGCACGATCTCGCGACCTGCAGCCTCGGCGGTCTCGGCCGCGGCGGCGCTGGCAGCCTGGCTCGTATCCACGTCGATGGCGCAGAGGGCGCGGGTCTCCTCGATGGTGAGCCGGGCGCCGCCTCGCAGCACGACCTCGGGCTCCAGCGCTGCCGCGAGCCGGCCGGCACAATCGTGGCGTTCGAAGAGGGGGTCCGTCGGCGGGGTCGCATTCTCGAACGAGAGGGCAGGCACCAAATCCGGCGCCTCGTTGGCGGCCGACGCGGTTGCCCGGTCGAGCACAGCGCGGTCGTCGATGGCGATGGTCGCAGTTCCTGGTGCCACCACGTCGCGCAGCAGGCGCCCGAGCAGGCCGCCCGCCCGCCACAGCCGCCGGGGCGTCCGGTTGCGCCTGGCTTCCGCTTCGACCTCTCGCCAGCGCGCCGCCAGCGCGGCGGCCGCCGCCGCCGCGTCGTCTGGGCATGCCGCCGCAGCGGCCCTGATCGTCAGCGCACCGCCCGACGTGTCGAGCCCGTCCAGCACGGCGGTGAGTGCGCGCCGCGCCTCGGGATCGCGGAGCCGGCGCGAGAAAGCGAGGCCGCGCCCGCCGGGGTGGAAGGTGGCGAAGCGGCCTGCCAGCACCGGCCGTCGCGTGACCCGCGCGCGCTTGCCCTCGTAGGCGTCGCAGACGACCTGCACGATGGGCGGCGCGCCGTCGGCCTCCAGTGCCCGCGCTCCCTGGAGGAACGCCTCCTCGCCCTCGCCGATATCGACGATGCAGGCGTCGATGCCCTTCATCCGGCCGAGCGGGCGCGCCACGTGCAGGTCGCCGATGCGGCTGGGATTCGCGCTCCACTCGACGAAGAACGCGACCGGCCGCCCGCCCGCGACCGCCGCCGCCTGCAAACCATAGGGGCTCGCGGTAATCAGCACCTCGTCGATCACCCGGCTACCTCTCTCGACCCGCACCGTCTTGTTCATATAGTGACGGCGCCGGGCGGATGAGGGGGTAGGCCGAGGCCGGCCAAGAGCTGGTAGGTCTCGTGCACCGGCAGCCCCACGACATTGGTGTAGGAGCCGCCGACGAAGCGCACGTAGGCCGCCGCCCGTCCCTGTATGGCGTAGCCGCCGGCCTTCCCCCGCCATTCGCCGCTCGCGAGATAAGCGGCCATCTCCTCTGCCGAGAGGCGCTTGAACGTGACCGCGGTTCGCACCAGGCGGCTCGCCGCCCGGCCTTCGGGATCGATCGCGGTCACCCCGCCATAGACCCGGTGGCGGCGGCCGGAGAGGAGCGAGAGGCAGCGCCGCGCGCTCTCCTCGCTCTCCGCCTTGCCGAGTATGCGCCGGCCGCACGCCACCACCGTATCGGCGCCGAGGACGAACGCCCCCGGATGGCGGGCCGCGCCGGCCTCCGCCTTGGCCTTGGCGAGCCGGGCCGCGTGCGCCTCCGGCAGCTCGCCGGGGAGCGCCGCTTCGTCGAGCGCGGCCGGCTCCACGATGTCCGGCGCGTAGCCGATCTGCTCCAGCAGCGCGCGGCGGCGGGGCGACGCCGAGGCGAGTACCAGCGGTGGACGGGGCGGGCTCACGCTCACACCACCGGCGGCCGGGGAGGGCCGAAGCGCTCCCGCAGCCGCTCCAAGAGCCCGTCGCGCACCTCCCGGTATGCGAACAGCCGGGTCTCGCGGTTGCCCTCGACGATGCTGGGGTCGAGGGTATGCCAGAACTCGACCTCGCAATGGGCGTTGCGGGTGAGCTCGATCGCCCTGTGCTGGGCCTCCGGCGAAAGCGAGACGACCATGTCGAAGGCGTCGCTCTCGAGATCGTCGAAGGTCTTGGGCCGATGGTTGCCGATGTCGATCCCGATTTCCGCCATGACGATAACCGCGAAGGGATCACGCCCGCCGCCGCCGCGCACGCCTGCCGAATCGACGAACAGCCGCGTGCCGAAGAGGCTCTTCATCAGCCCTTCCGCCATGGGCGAGCGCACGGAGTTCCAGGTGCAGGCGAAGAGGATGCTGCCGGGGAGCGTGCCCATGGCATCCGCTAGACCCGGACATGGAGCGCATGGACGAGCGTGAACAGCTGCCGCGCCGTCGTCTCGTCGATATCGATGGTGCCGGCCAGCTCGTGGCGAATGATTTCGGCGCCGTCGTTGTGGCAGGCGCGCCGGCCCATGTCCATCGCCTCGATGCGCGACCGCGGCGCAGTCCTGATCGCCTCGTGATAGCTCTCGCAGATGGTCGCGTAGTCGCGCAGTATCCGGCGCAGCGAGGCCAGCGGCAGCACGGCCTGGACCTGCGGCACGCCCAGGTCGTCGTCGACATCGAGGAGCAGCCGTCCCTCTTCGCGGCCGATACGGAGCCGGTAGGGGCCGCCAGATCCTCCCGCCGGAGCGAAGACATTCTCCTCCAGCAGGTCATGGATGGCGATGCGGCGCTCGTGCTCGTAGTCGGGGCCCCGCCGGAAACCCGCGCCCGGGTCCAGCACGACCTCGACCAGCCGGGCGTCGCCGGCCGGGTCCCCGCCCATGCCTTCACTCCGGCCCGCCGCCGAGCCTGAGCGCCACCGAGAGCGCGTGGGCATGAAGGCCCTCGGCTTCGGCGAGCGTGACGGCCGCAGGGCCGATCCGCGCGAGGCTCGCGGCGTCGCAGCCGACGAAAGTCGTGCGCTTGAGGAAATCCAGCGGCGAGAGTCCCGAGGAGAAGCGGGCGCTGCGGGCCGTCGGCAGCACGTGGTTGGGGCCGGCCACATAGTCGCCGATGGCTTCGGGCGTGTGGCGGCCGAGGAAGATGGCGCCGGCGCTGGTCACGGCTTCGGCCAGGCGCTCGGGCTCCGCCACCGCAAGCTCCAGGTGCTCCGGCGCCAGCCGATTGATCAGCGCGGGCGCTTCGTCGAGGTCGCGCACGACGATCACCGCGCCGTGCTCCCGCCAGCTCGCCGCCGCGATGCTGGAGCGCGGAAGGCGGGCCAAATGGGCCGCTGTTGCATCCGCTACGCGGGCGGCGAAGGCCCGGTCGTCCGTGATGAGGATCGCCTGAGCGTCTTCGTCATGCTCGGCCTGGGAGAGCAGGTCCACCGCGATCCAGTCCGGCTCGTTGGCGGCATCGGCGACCACCAGGATCTCGGAGGGGCCCGCGATCATGTCGATGCCGACGGTGCCGAAGACCAGGCGCTTGGCGGCAGCCACGTAGGCGTTCCCCGGCCCCGCGATCTTGTCCACCGGCGCGATGGTCTCGGTGCCGTAGGCGAGCGCGGCCACGGCCTGGGCGCCCCCCACCCGGTAGATTTCCGAGACGCCGGCGATCTCGGCGGCGGCCATGACCGCAGGGTCCAGCGCGCCGTCCGGCGTCGGCACCACCATGGCGATGCGTTCCACGCCGGCGACCCGCGCAGGGATCGCGTTCATCAGCACGGTGCTCGGATAGGCGGCGGTGCCGCCGGGCACGTAAAGCCCGACCGCATCCAGCGGGCGCCAGCGGGCGCCCAACCTGACTCCGACGTCATCGCGATAGTCGAGGTCGGCCGGCATGAGGCGGCGATGGAAGGCCTCGATCCGCTCCGCCGCCTGCACCAGCGCGTCGCGCACCGAGTTGGGCGCGGCGGCGGCATGGGCGGCGCGCTCGTCCGGCGACAGCCGGAGCGTGTCCGGCGTCAACGCGATGCGATCGAAGCGGGCCGTGTAATCCAGCAGCGCCGCGTCGCCGCCCTCGCGCACCGCGCCCACGATTGCTGCGGCCTCGCGGTCGACGTTCTCCGCCACGCCGCGCCGCGCCGCGAGCAGGGCGTCGAAGGCCGCCGCAAAGCCGGCGCCTGCGCTATCCAGCCTACGCGCCATTCATTGCCTCGTCGAAGCACTTGATCCAGGCCTGGAGCTCGCCGGCCCGGGTCTTGAGCGCTGTTCGGTTGACCACGAGCCGGGACGAGATATCGGCGATGTGTTCCACCTCCACCAGGCCGTTGGCCCGGAGAGTCGCGCCCGTGCCCACCAGATCGACGATCCGGCGGCAGAGGCCGAGCCCCGGCGCCAGCTCCATCGCGCCGTTGAGCTTGATGCACTCGGCCTGGACGCCGCGGGCGGCAAAGTGACGGCGTGTCACCTGCGGATACTTGGTGGCGACCCGCACGTGGCTCCAGCGCGACGGGTCGTCGCCGTCGGCCAGTTCTGCCGGCTCCGCCACCACCATGCGGCAGAGGCCGATGCGCAAGTCGAGCGGGGCATAGATCTCGCGATAGTCGAACTCCATCAGCACGTCGTTGCCGACCACGCCGAGCTGGGCCGCGCCGAAAGCGACGAAGGTGGCGACGTCGAAGCTGCGCACCCGGATCAGCCCGAGTCCCGGATCCGAGGTCGAGAAGCGGAGCTGGCGCGCGTTATCGTCTGCGAACGCAGGCTCCGGCTCGATGCCCGCGCGCGCGAGCAGGGGCGTAAGCTCGTGGGCGATCCGGCCCTTGGGCAGCGCGAGCAGCAGGCCGTCGCTCATGGCGCGGGCTCCCCTGCGCGCGACGAAATCGGCTGGGGCTCCTCCAGGTCCTGAAAGTGGCAGGCGAGGTGGCCCGACTCGATCCATATCTCGGCCCCCTCCTGGAACAGGAGCCGCACGACCGTCGTCGACCGTCCTAGCTCGGCGAACATGCCAGCGAGCGTGAGCAGCCGCGCGGGCTCGGCGCGGTCGATCCCGCGCAGCTTGACGGATGACACATCGTCGAAGTGGATTGCGGCCTTCGCCTGGCCCGCGGGGCCGCCTGCGGCCTCACGGCAGCGGCGCACGAGAATGGCCGCGAAGCGGTGGTCGGCAGGCTCGAAGGCCATCTCGCCGACCGCGAAGACGGAGTCCTCAAGGCACGCGGAGATCACGGCGAGGTCGCCGGTATCCTCCGCCCGCAGCTTGAGACGCGTGCACGCCGTCAATGATGGACCCGGTCGATCTCGGCGCCGCAGGCCGCGAGCTTGTCCTCGATCCGCTCGTAGCCGCGATCGAGGTGGTAGACGCGGTGCACCACGGTCTCGCCCGCGGCGGCAAGTCCTGCGAGGACCAGCGACGACGAGGCCCGCAGATCCGTCGCCATCACCTGCGCGCCGGTCAGCGTCGAGACCCCCCGCACCAGCGCGGTGCCGCCGCGCACGGCGATGTCCGCGCCCATGCGGCGCAGCTCCTGCACGTGCATGAAGCGGTTCTCGAAGATCGTCTCGGTGATCATGGCGGCGCCGTCGGCGACCGTCATGAGCGCCATCGCCTGGGCCTGCAGGTCGGTGGGAAAGCCCGGGTAGGGCTGGGTCGTGACGTCCGTGGCCGCGGGCCTGCCGTTGCCCCGCACCCTGAGCCCGCGCGGGGTCTCGGCAACGGCGACGCCGCTGGCCTCCAGATAGTCGAGCAGGGAGCGCAGCAGCGCCGCCGGCGCGCCGGCAAGCTCGATGTCGCCGCCGACGATGGCCGCGGCCAGCGCGTACGTTCCGGCCTCGATCCTGTCGCTCACCACGTGGTGCTCGGTGCCGGAGAGGGCGTCGCGGCCCCGGATCACCAGCGCGTCGCTGCCGATGCCCGTGATGTCGGCGCCCATCGCGTTGAGGCAGAGGGCGAGATCGGCGATCTCGGGCTCCCGCGCCGCGTTGCGGATGACCGTCTCGCCGTCGGCCAGCGTCGCCGCCATCATCAGGTTCTCGGTGGCACCCACCGAGGCGAAGGGCAGCCTGATCTCGGCGCCCCTCAGCCGCCCGCGCACGTGCGCCCGGATGTCGCCGTCTTCGAGCACGACCTGGGCGCCGAGCCGGGTGAGGCCGTCGATGTGCAGGTCCACCGGGCGGGAGCCGATGGCGCAGCCGCCGGGGAGCGAGACGCTCGCGCGCCCGGTGCGGGCGAGCAGCGGCCCCAGCACCAGGATGGAGGCGCGCATGCGGCTCACCAGCTCGTAAGGCGCCGTGGTGTCGGTGATCTGGCGGGCACGCAGCGAGAGCACGCGCCCGGCGTTGCCGCCGTGCCGGGCGTCGCCGTCCATACCGATCTCGACACCGTGCTGGGCGAGGAGGTGCGCCAGCGTGGTGATGTCGGTGAGGTGGGGGATGTTCGAGAGCGTCAGCGTCTCTTCGGTGAGCAGGGACGCCGCCATCAGCGGCAGGGCCGCGTTCTTGGCGCCGAAGATCTCGATCTCGCCCTCGAGCGGGCGGCCGCCCCTGATGCTAATACTGTCCATGAACCGCCCCTGGCGCCGGGGGCTCGGCGCCGCGCCGCCGAGC
>JAPPHR010000137.1 GCA_028820995.1 Rhodospirillales bacterium | reverse complement strand
AGCAGCCAGGTGCGGCCGGCCTCGGCCTCGCCGGCGGTAGCGGTGCCCCGGACCGTGCGGATGGGCGGCGTGACGCGCAGCACGCGGGCCACCGCTTCGGCCGCGCCGGCTTCGGCTGCGCCCCGCACCGTGATCGCCGCCGGGCGCGCCAGCGCGAAAATGAAGAGATCGCCGTTGCCGATGCCGTCGAGGAGAGCCTGGAGATCGGTGCCGAGTGGGCCGAACTGGATAAAGTCGCTGCCCTCGCGGCCGTGCTCGATCACGGGAAGCGAGGCCGCGCCGGCGCGGGTCCGAATATGAAGCGTGAGATCGGCCCCGGGTCCGCCGGGGTTGAAATAGCCGGCAAGCGAAAGCGGATCGTCGTCGTTGATGAGGAGCATGTTGCCGTTGCGCCGCCGGATGCGAGTGATCGGTGCGTCGCCGGCGCCGAGGCCGAGCTCACCGTCCACCAGCGCGCCCACGCTGCCGCGCGGCGGCGCGGCATAGACGGTGCCCGCCGGGCCGGCACCGGCGCGGATCAGCGCCAGAACGTCGACCTGGAGCCCCTCCGCGTCAAAGTCGGCGAGGCCGAGCGGCAGGATCACGTCGACGCGGGCACGGGCCTCCGGCGCGCCGGCCGCAGCCCCGCCGCGCACCGTATGTTCGAGCACGCCGTCGTCGAGGGTGAGGGTGAAGTCTTGACGCGTGCTTCCGAACCACGCCGTGAATTCGGCGGTGTTGCCGGGAGTCCAGAAGTAGGGCTCCGTCTCGTCGGCGAAGGTGTTGTCCTCGTGGCCGGGGCCTTTCAGCACGAGGGTGTCCGCGCCGTCGGTGAAGGTGAAGGCGCGCGCCGAGGTCTCGAGCGCGGTCGAGAACTCCGGCCCGGCATCTTCGGGCCGGTCGTCGGCCGTCGCCGAGAGCCGCACTTGCAGGCTGTTGCCGTTTCGGCGCACCCGGCGCAGGTAGGCGGTCCCGCTGCCCGCGATCAGCGCAGGATCGATCAGCTCGGCGCCGCGCCAGCCCTCGCCGCCGAGTCCGGTGAGCTCCAGGACCTGCCGAGTCATCGAACCCCCGCCGCCGCCGGCTCGTCTCTAGGCGCCCGAGGGAATGCGGATCACGACGGCGCCGGCGGGCACCCGGAGGATGTCGTCGGTGGACTGTTGGCTGACCGTTGCGTCCTGGCCCTGATCGTCCACCAGCCGGCCCCAGGCGCGCACAGCGCCGCCGCCCGCAGCCGTCATGATGGCGAAGTGCGTGGCGTTCTCGACCAGCGCCGTCGGCGCGAAGTCCACCGCCGCCAGGTTCTTCACTGCGCCCGCAGGGTCGGCGTTCTCGCGGCCGAGGTCGAGCTCGGCCCGGCCGGCGGCAGCGATCAGGTTGTTGCCCGCCGCCGTCGGGTCGGCGGTGGCGAGGGCCAGGTAATCGTCGCCGGCACCCGCGATGGCGAGCACCGCCCGGTTCTGCTCGGCCGCTGTAATCGGCATGGTGAGTCCTTTCGTTCGCTAGAGCCCGACGCCCTCAAGATCGAGGGTCGCCTCCCACGAGCGCCGGCCGTCCGGGCCAATGCGCGCCGTGTAATCGATGCCGCCCGCGCCGCCGCGCACGCGCACCTGGTGCACCTGGCCGCTCTCCGGCGCGGTCCACGCGAACCAGCGGTGCGCGCAGTCGCCGGCCCAGGCGCGGAAGCGCCGATAGTCGGTGTCGTTTGCGAGCAGGGCGGTGATCGACAGCGCCGTCAGCGCGCTCGAATAGCGCCGCTCCTGACGCACCAGCCCGTCGTCGAAGGGCGTCCGTTGAACATCGGTATCGTCGGAGACGGCATAGCCGTCCGCCTCGACCGCTGCGTAGGAAGGCCAGACCAGCGCACTCATGAGAGCCCTCGCCCGAGCTCGCGTTGCATGGTCTGGCGGATCGGCCCGCCGCGCCGGATGTCGTCGGTGACGATCGAGACCACGAGGCCGCGCGGATCGAGGCGCACCTCGCGGCTCACCTCGCGCTGCGGTGTGCCGCGATTCTCGAAATTGACATGGATCGAAGGGGCGACGATCTGCGCGCCGCGCGGCAGGATAGTCTCGCCGCGCTGCGCGACGATCGGCACCTCGTCCGCGCGCAGGCCGGCGTTGCGTGTGACGCCGCCCAACGCGCCGACCGTGCCGCCGGCGTGGAACAGGCGGGCGGAGCCAGGCGACGCGCCGCCGAGGAAGCCGCCGAACAGCAGATCGGCCAGCGGCCCCGTGATGTAGCGGCGCGCGGCGATGCGCGCGAGATCCGCGATCACGGAATCGGCGAAGCTGGAAAACGAGACGCTCCCCGTGGTGACGAACCGCTGGAGCGCCGACTCCATGGCACCGAAGACCGTCTCGGCCGCGTCTCTGGCCTGGCCGAGGGTGCTCCCGCTCTCGCGGCCTAAGGCGCCGAGCGCCACGCTGAACGCCTGTGCCGCACCGGTTGCGCCCGTCAGCGATGCGCCGGCCTCTCCGCCCCTTCGCGCGGTATCGCCGAGGGACCGGTTCAGCGTGCCGATTCCCTGGAGCGCCTCTCGCATGTCCGCACGAACGCGGAGCGCGAGTTCCAGATCAGTAGGCAATGTTCATGTCCCTCATTCGCCTGCCATCGGCTCGGTGGCCGCGCGGTAGAAGAGGACGATCTGCCGCCACGTCAGGCGCTCGCTGAGCTCGACGTGGCCGCGCCCGTGGCCGGCGCGGACGAGGATGTCGAGCACCCGGTAGAGGGCGACGGACTCGCCGTCTCGCGCTTCGCCCGCGCCGCCACCTGGGCCACGACGCGGCGCAAAAAAAATGCGCCGTTCGCGGCCCACATCGCCTCCGAGAGCGCGCGCCCGTCCGCATCGCTCAGGCGCGCGAGCCAGTCCGCGTCCCGGCCGCAGGCGCGGGCGGCGAGCTCCAGCCAGAGCGCCGCATGGGCGGCGAGCGCGCCTTCGATCGCGAGCGCATCCGGCCCCTCCTCCCCGGCCTCCAAGCCGCCTTCCCCGATTGGCACCAGGGCGGCGAGGGCCTGGAGCAGTGGGCGCGCCAGCGCCGTCGCCTCCAGCCCTTCGCGGAAACAGAACTCCCGCACGGTGAGCGATACTGCGTCGCCGGTGTCAGGGTCCCACACCGTCACATCCCGATCCGGGAACAGCACGGAGAGCTCGTGGTCGGCGGCGCTTGGGTGGTGCAGGCCTCTCTCCGCTTCCACTGTGCTCTCGGCCGAAAGCCCACCCCCTGTCCTCCTCCCCTCTGAAGGGCGGAGAGGGGACGCAGGCGTTGACGGCGCGGTCTCCCTCTCCGCCCCTGGGGGCGGAGAGGGCCGGGGTGAGGTGGGGGATAAGCTGTCCATCAGGCGGCCTGCCCGTCGATGTAGAGCGCGGGTTGGCCGCCGCCCGGCTCCAGCATCGAGACGGCGAGCCTAATCTGCTGCTCGGACGAACGCCCGTCGAGCAGGGTCAGCCCGCCGGCCGGCTGGATCGAGCAGCGCGGCGCATAGATGTTCCGCCCCTGACCCTCGGCCGCGTCCTCGATGTAGCGAAAGGCGCCGATTAACTGTCGGAACGCGCCTTGCACCTGGTCCCGCGGCGCATCGTCGGGCGTGTAATCGACGGCGAGAGCGGTGCCGGCTTCGACGCCGGCCTTGGCTTCGTAGAGCGCGTGGTCGGGAGGCAGCCAGAAGATGCGGGCGCGGGCATAGTCCACCACGTACTGGCCCTTCTGCTCGGTCTCGCTGGCAGCGTTCCCGAATTGCCCGGCGGCGATCGCCTGCGTCGCCGTCACCGGCGCCTGCGCCGTGGTGGCGACGGTCACGGCTGCGATCGCAGCGGCCTTGTCGGCCGGCGCAGCCAGCCTGAGCACGCCGGCGGGCCGGTCGGCCCCGCCGAGCTGATACCATCGGCCGGGTCGCAGAACGGCGGCCTCGCCCGAGACGTGGTCCGCAGCGTCGAGCCGTTTCACCTCGCCCACCGTGAAGAGCGCCAGGTTCTCCAAGCTGATGTCGTGGAGCGTGAGCCTCACGGTGCGCGTCACGCTGCGGGCGATGCGCGTAAGCTCGCGCGCGACGGGGCCCGAGCCGGAGAAGACCGTGGTTTCCTCGGTCGCGACCTCCAGCTCCGCCCCCACGGCATCGCCCAGGTAGCGCTCGCCCGTCGCAGCGCCTCCCTCGTGGATGTCGAGGTAGACTTCGCCGGCGCCGATGAGGATGTTGTCGGTGCGCTTGTCGATGCTTCGCGCGGTCATTCGGATGTCTCCCTATTCCACGTCCACGACGCCGGCGCGGGCGACGCGGCGAATCTCGTACTCGTCGAGCCACTGCAGGCGCCCGTCCTCCAGCGAGACCAGCCGCCCGCGGCGGAAGGACAGGACCTCGCGCTGGCTGGGCGGTGCCCAGCCGGCGAGCGCCTGCCTGGCGCGGGCGAGCAGGGCGGAGAGCCGCTCCCGCCCCCGCGCGCCGCCGCGGTCGTTGGGGGCGGCCACCATCACCGAGACGCCGACGCGGACGATGTGCTGCACGGGCGCGCTCTCCACCCGGCGCGTCGTGCTGCCCTCGGCCTCGTCGGAGATCGGCAGCACCAGGGCTGCCGGAGCCTTGGGCCAGGCCGTCAGCGCCGCCGTGTCGAGCGCGCTGAGAACGGCGGCGAAGACCGGCACGCCGTCGTCCGTCTTGAGCGCCGTGAGCCGCTCCGCCATGGCGTCGGCGAGGTGCATTTCCAGCGCTGCGAGAGTCATGGCCGCGCTCCCTGCAGCGCGCGCGAAACGATATGCGTGATGGCATCGCGGTCGTGCTCGTCCACGCCGAGATAGGGGCGCGCCGGAATCCTTGCCCGTCGTCCCCTGCCCGCGTGGCCGCCGAACTGGTGAATGGCGGCGTAGACGACGCCCGACCCCACCTCGACCGCGCGACCGCCGTCCGTGACCGTGTGCGCGATGGAGTTACGCAGCTGGCCGGTATTCGTGAGAGTTCGGCCGCCCTCGGCAATCGCGCGCGCGCTCTTGAGCCAGGGCGTGCCGTCCGGCGCGCGCTCGCGCTCGAAGCGCCGGTGCGCGGAGCCGACCAAGTATCTGCCGATCGCATCCATGATGCCATCGGGGTGCGACAGCACCGCTGCCAGGCGCGCAAGCGCCCCGTCGAGCGGCGCGGTATCCACCACGACGCTGCTCCCCTGCCCCGCCATCACAGCCCCGCCAGGCTGTCGGGCGTAAGCGCGGGCGTTGAGCCGGCGCGCTTGGCGGTGTCGCGCCGGGGCGCCGGGTGGCCGGAGTCGTCGATGAGCGCTTCGCCGCCGGCGGCGAGGCGAGCCAGCGCCGCCTGCGCCCGTTCGGCCCGCGCGTTCACTTCGGCAGGCGAGACGTCGTCATAGAGCGCACGCCGGGCCAGGTCGCAGGCGACGCCGATGAGCCGCGGCCAGGGGCCGCCCTCGAGCGGCAGGCGATAGGCAGCGGCGAGCGCCGCGTCGATCTCGGCCGCCGCGTCCGAGAGCGCGGATTCGATGCGCCCGTCCTGCATGCCGGCGAGGTCCAACGCCTCTTCCGCGCCGAAGCGCGCCTCCAGGTCCGCGCGCGTTGCGTAGGTCATGATGCCGCCCGCCTTTCGGCGTGACCGCGCATCTCCCGGACTTGAGCGGGCGTCAGCGGGGCCTCGTAGCGGTCGCGGCGGCGGTGGGCCACACGAACGGCAACGCCGTTGATCGTCTTGAGGCGGTCGACGAGATCGGACGCGCCAAACGCACGCAGCACGCCGCCGCGCTTGCCCCGGTCGACCAACACCAGCCGGCGCGCGAACGCCGGCGCGGTCTCCGCCGTCGGTGTCAGGATCGTCCTGCCCCATCGGCGCGCGTGGACTTGCCAGTCAACCGTGAGCCCGGCCGCATCGGCCGGTCGTTCGGCGACTGCAGGCGCCTGCTTCGCTACGTCCGTTGGCGTGCCGTCCGGGCTGAGGTTTGCCTCGTCGTAGACGCGGCGAATCTCACGCTCATAGACCGCGATCCGCGCCTCCATCGTGGCTTGCGCCCGCTCGGCCTCCTCCGGCGTCTCGGTCACGCCGGCCTCTGCCATCGCCTTCTGGCGCCGGGCCTCCTCCTTCCGCTCGCGCTCGATCGCACTGGTCATGCGCGCGACATAGGCGCGGGCGCTCGCCCGGCGAGCCGCGAGCGCAGCCTGCTCGGCGTCCTCGATCATCCGCGCGCAGACTTCCCGCACCGCGTCCGAGACGGGCGGCTGCGGGTAGTCGATGCCCTCGCGGGGCGTGTACGCCGGCACCGCAGTCCGGGCGCGAGCGGCGTAGTCGAGCACCGCTAGCAGCGTCACGCTCGGCTCCTCGACGATCCGCCGCTCGGCGCCCTGGAGGTGGCGCATCTCCGGGACGATCCGCTCGAAGAGGGTGCGGCTCATGGCGCCCGAGCGCAGCCATCCGGTCCACGAATCCCGGATCTCGCAGTACGCGTGGACCATGTTGAGCAGGCGCTCGGCGTGCCGGCAGACCTCGCCCTCGGCCGCGCTTTGGCGCTGGTCCGCCGGCGAATAGCCGAGGCCGCACAGGTGATCGGTAGGAGCCGGTGCCATGGGCTAGGCCACCGCGTCGCGCCAGAGGTAGCCGGCGCGGCCATAGGCCACCAGCTCCTTGACGCAATCGCTGACCTTGACCACCGTCGAGCCGCGATTGACGCCACGCCCGGGCTCCTCGTAGGTGCCGACCTGCAGCCCGCCGAGGGCATCGGCGGTCCAGCAGAACTTCGGCATCCGGTCGCGTGCGGAGGCCATGTCGCGGCGCACGTGGATGGCGCAGGCGTGCTTGCCCCAGAGGCGGGCGAAGCTATCGGCCTGGCCGCGCTTGGCGCTCTGGTACCAGGCCATGCCCACCAGCACGCGCTCGACCTCGAAGAGCTCGGCGACCGCCTCCTTCATCACAATGCCGGAGGCCTGATCGCCGGCGCCGGTGGCGGCCACGGCTTCCACGATCTTGGGGTGCTGACGCAACGCGGTCCATACCCTCTGCCCGAACACCAGCGTGTTGGGGCGCACCAGCGGCACGTCGAGGGCCTCCAGGATCGCCTTGCGCGGGTTCGAGCTGGCGTGACTCCACTGCGCGTTGCCGTTGAGTGTCGTGGAATGACCGGCCGTGTAGTTGGAGGCCGTCGTCACCAGGTCGGCGACACGCCGCTCGCGGGCGAGCTTCACCAGCTCGGCGGTCGAGACCGCGGCCTGCTCCAGCGGGTCGTAGGCGACCTCCTGGGCACGCGCCTCCTCGATGTCGCGGGAAGGGACGGGGTCTTCCAGGCCGTAATCCACGACGCTCGCGGTGGTGTCGGTGGCGCCGAACTCGACCTGGTTGAGTCGCCCGGCGCGGGAAGCCCGCACGTCGGGGATGGTCAACAGGTCTTCTTCGGTGAGCGTCGTGTAGGTGAACTTATACCCGGTGCGGACGCGCGGGCAGACCTCGTCGGCGATGAGGCCGGTCGGCATCGCCGCCTGCGCGATCTGCGTGAGCCGGGTCTGGACCTCGTAAGGGCCGGAAGCGAGCTGGATGGTTTCGTGATCCATGGTGTTTCCCTTAGTGAAGGCCGGGCGCGAGCAGCACCTGGCCGATGTCGCCTGAGACCCCGGACACCTCGGCGATGCCGATGACGCGATTGCCGTCGGCGGCGGTCACCGCCTTGCCGTCGCCATCGGCGGTCAGCAGCGCGCCACGCGCGACGTTGCCGCCGTATTCGATGTCGGCGATGCCGGCGCGGGCGATCTCGACGCGACCGCCCGAGGCCGCCGACGCCCGGCCGGAGATCCCGACGTGGGCATCCGCTGCCGCGGTGGACTGCACCACCTTGCCGTCGGCATCGCCGTACTTGACGATTCGGTGGGAGGCGACGGCACCGCCGGCGTCCGCCGCTCGCCACATCAACACATGACTCATTGGGTTCCTCCTTCGATGCCGAGGCCGCGCTTCGCGCGCGCCCGGTCGACGGCTTCGGCGGGTGTAAGGGTCACGCCCTTCTCCGCCTCCGCCGCGATCAACGTGCGGGCCTCGGCAGCGATCCGCTCGCTGTCCTCACCCGCACCTTCATGAGTGCCCGTAAGCGCCGATGCGCCGGGTACGGGGCGGCCCGCGAGCGTCCGGTAGTCGACGCGCCTGGGAAGGCCCTCGATGAATCGTTCCAGAATGGCGGCGGGCAGCATCCGCGCCGCGCCGCCCGAGGCCGACGCGAAGGCGATGGTGGCGTTTTCGCCTGCAGCGCCCCTGCCGGAGTCGTCGCCCAGCGCGGCGAACAGCGCGACAAGCGCCGCGCGCTCCGCAGGCAGGACGCGCCCCGCTTCGACATGGGGGGCAATCGCTGCCTCCGCCGCCCGCCGGCGCTCGTCTGCCGCGGCGGCCGCCTCCCTCGCCAGGAGCGCCTCTTCCCGCACCGCGAGCGCAGCCTCTTGTTCGTCTATATCCCTCAGTCGCCGGGCACTCGCTCCGGGCTGCTCCGCAGCCCGGCTCTCCGTGCCTGCGACCTCAACGCTGGCCTCGGAGTCTTCCTCTCCGGCCTCTCCCCGCCCCGGGGTATGGAGAGAGTCGGGGTCATCCGTGGATGAGTCGTCCGGGGACTCCCCTTCGCCATCCCTGGTGAAGGCGACCACCGTCTCGGGCGCGGATGAGAAGCGGGTCGGTGCAAGCCCCGGCACCGCCGGCGCACGGCCGCCCAGGAATCCGACGTGGCGCAGCGTGTCGCCCTGGAGAGCGATCGAGCGTCCGCTGTAGCGTCCCGCCTCCACCGCCTCGCGGAAGGAGGGAGCGATGTCGCGGAGCGTCGCCTGCAGCCGATCGCCGATGCGGCGCAGCCCGTCGATCCAGGCGTAGGCCGGCGCGTCGGTTTCGGGATGGCCGATCACGACCGGCGCCGGATCGGCGGCAACGTGCGCGGCAACGATACGATCCAGCCGATCCTCGTCGAGGCGAACGTCGTGGCCTTGCATGTCGCGCCAGATGCCGGCGCGACAGATGTCGATCCACCCGTCGAGCGCGCTCATCGTGCGCTCCGCGCGCGGTTGCGACGAGCCGCGGCTCGGGTGGGGTGGCGGGTGGGCGAAGAAGCGTTCAGAGCGTTCATGGCGCGGACAATGCCTCGCGCCGGATCGCCTGTGCACCGCACCATGGTCCGGGGTGTTTAGTGGACGGCGCAGCTTTGCTATCTGCTCCTGTGCGCGACCCGTCTCACTGAGTGAAGAGGTTGGTATTGGACGGAGTCTGAGAACGCACGCGAGGCCGTGCGCATGGCTACTACTTTACGGTCAAGGCCGGGATAATCTCGCGCCGGCAGCATCCCTATCGCTCAGCGCTTCCCGAAATTGGGAGGCTGGTGCACGGCATCTCTATTTTCTGACCGGCTCGCAAATAAGTCGATGACGTCCGCGGCGAAGCAGGTACCCACCGCGCGGAATTGCGAGCGAACCTTCCCGGACGAGGGGCCAGAGCGTATCGACGATCAGCGCGGCGTCGTGATCCACCGTTTCTATGACGGGCTTCGGCTGCGTGGAAAGCCAGGCTGCGAACGCGCGCTCACCGATCTCCTCACCGACCGATTTCCGCAGAGCATCGAGTTTGCGACGCTGCCCCTTCGTCAATGTGCCCTCGTCGACCTGGGTTACAGACCGTCTCGCCATGAACTCACCTCCGTCGAATGCCAGCGATTCGGGAACTTTACGCCCTATAGCAGACATACTGCCGATTGAAAGCAACAGAAGCGTCGATATTCATTATAGGCATACCAATCAATTTTGGGGGTATAATGTTAGACGATATAACTGTGCTAAGAATGCGGTTTGGGCGTTCCGATACGCCTATGCGTGCAACGGCATACCCAGCCGTTCATGTGACCAAAACGGCTCTTGAATTTGCATCTATTGAGCCGTCCAACCGCCGTCGATCAACAGACTCGCGCCGGTTATCAGGCTGGCCGCGTCGCTTGCCAGGAACACGACGGCGCCCATCACGTCGGTAATTTCACCGAGGCGGCCGAGCGCGATCCGGTTCAGCGTATCTTCCTTGAACGCGGGGTCTTCGAGAAACGGCACGGTCATCGGCGTGGAGATGAAGGTCGGACCGATGGCGTTGACCCGGATGTTGTGGGGCGCAAGGTCCATCGCCATCGCCTTGGTCATGCCTTCGATCGCGTGCTTCGTGGCGCAGTAGACCGTGCGCCTGGGCCCGCCCACATGCCCCATCTGGGAGGACATGTTGATGATGACGCCGCCTTTCTCCGCCGCCACCATCTCGCGCGCCACGGCCTGGGCACAGAAATAGGCGCCGCGCACGTTGATGCCCATGACCGCGTCGAAGTCCTCCACCGTCACGTCGAGCAACGCGGCGGGGCGGTTGCCGCCGGCATTGTTGACGAGGATATCGACCGGCCCGAGCGCCGCGAGCGCGTCCCCGGCCTGCGCCACGTCGGCGATGTCGAGAGGCAGGATCTCCGCAGCGCCGCCTGCCGCTTCGATCTGGCCCGCGACTTGCTCCAGCCCGTCGCGGCCCCGCGCCGCGAGCACGACCTGCGCACCGGCTTCGGCGAGCGCCGCGGCACAGGCGCGGCCGAGGCCGCGGCTCGCGCCGGTAACCAGCGCCCGCTTGCCGTCGAGACGGAAGGACGGCGTCTTCGGCAGCGCGCCCTCGACAGGGAGATCAGGCAAGGTTCTTGCCGCCGTAGCGGCGAACGCGGATATCCGCCTGCTCCTTGTGCCCGGCGAAGCCTTCGAGGGCGCAGAGCCTGGAGCAATACTCGCCCACCATGGCGGACGCCTCGTCGGTCAACACCCGCTGGTAGGTGCAGGTCTTGAGGAACATGCCGACCCAGAGGCCGCCGGTGTAGCGCGCGGCCCTGCGTGTCGGCAGCGTGTGGTTGGTGCCGATCACCTTGTCGCCGTATGAGACATTGGTGCGAGGCCCGAGGAAGAGCGCGCCGTAGTTGGTCATGCGCTCGAGGAACCAGTCAGGGTCCTCGGTCATCACTTGAACGTGCTCGGCAGCGATCTCGTCCGCGACCGCCACCATCTCGTCGAGCGTGTCGCAGACGATCACCTGGCCGTAGTCGCGCCAGGCTTGGCCCGCAATCTCGGCCGTCGGCAGGATGGTTAGCTGTCGCTCCACCTCCGCCATGGTCTGCCGAGCCAGGCTCTCCGAGTTGGTGAGCAGCGTCGCCGGCGAGGTCGGGCCGTGCTCGGCCTGGCCGAGCAGGTCGGCGGCGCAAAGCTCACCGTCCACGGTCTCGTCTGCGATTACCAGCGTCTCTGTGGGGCCGGCCAGCAGGTCGATGCCGACGCGGCCGAAGAGCTGGCGCTTGGCTTCGGCGACGAAGGCGTTGCCGGGGCCGACCAGCATGTCGACGGGCTCGATGCTGCCGGTGCCGAGCGCCATGGCGCCGACCGCCTGGATGCCGCCCAGAACGTAGATCTCGTCGGCGCCCGCGAGATGCTGGGCTGCGACGATGGCCGGCGCAGGCCTGCCCTCGAACGGCGGCGCGCAGGTCGCGATGCGCTCGACGCCCGCCACCTTGGCCGTCACCACCGACATGTGGGCCGACGCCAGCAGCGGATACTTGCCGCCCGGCACATAGCAGCCGACGGCGCCCACCGGGATGTTCCTGTGGCCGAGCACCACACCCGGCAGGGTTTCGACCTCGACGTCCTGGAGCGCGTCGCGCTGGATCTGGGCGAAGTTTCGGATCTGCTCCTGTGCGAAGAGGATGTCGTCGCGGTCCTGCCCGGTCAGTGCACCCAGGCAGTCCTCGATCTCCGCCTCGCTCAGCCGGAAATCCTCGCGCTCCCAGCGGTCGAACTTGATCGACATCTCGCGCACCGCCGCATCGCCCCGCTTGGCGATGTCGTTCAGCGCGTCTTCCACGACGCGGCGAACCTTCGCGTCCGCCTCCGCCGCTTCGGCATCGCTGATGCCGGTCTTCAGGTATCGAGGCATCGGGTTTCCTGCCTTCTGTTGTGCGCCTCCGGGTACGAGACGCGTGCGAGACCGAACGGCGCTCCGGGCTCAGGACTCGACCGTGACTCCCCGCCAGAAAGCGACGTGGTCCCGGATGTTCTCGGCCGCTGGCTTCGGATCGGGGTAATACCACGCGGCATCCGCATTGCGTGCGCCGCCGACCTCGATGGAGTAGTAGCGAGCCGTGCCTTTCCAGCCGCAAACGGTGGTCGTCTGGCTCGGCATGAGGAATTCGTGGTTCACGCTTCCCGGCGGGAAATAGACGTTGCCTTCGACGGTCTCGTAACTGTCGGACTCGGCGATGACCTGCCCCTGCCAGAGTGCACGCTCCATGACTTGGTCTCCCTGGAATTGCTCCCCGCTTACGCCTGCGGCACCCACTTGATGATGTGCTGCGCCACGGCCACGGTCTCGCCCCGCTGGTTGGCGACTTCGATATCGGACAACGCTTGGCGGCGCTCCTCATCGATCCGAACAACCGTGTAGGTCACGCTCACGGTGTCGTTGATATAGACGGGCGCGGTGAAGCGAATACGGTCGTAGCCGAGCGAAACGGGCGTTTCGTCGCCTTCCCGCTCGGCGCAACGGGCGATCATCATGGTCGACGTCGTGGACATGAATCCCACCAGCAAGGCGCCGTGAGCGATGCGGTGCCCATAGGGCGTCGTGGACATGTAATGCTCGTTCACGTGGAGACCGTTGAGGTCGCCGGTGATCCCCGCGAACAGGTAAACGTCGCTCTCGCCGACGGTCTTGGAAAACGTGACCTGCTCGCCGACGCTCACGTGAAAATTGGACATCGTTCGCCCCCAAAGCGACCTGACTGAGTTCGCTCAGATGTCGAGAGAACCTTCAGGCATGAGCCGTCAGAAGCCTGCGGACTGTCCCCAGCGGTCGGCGAAGACCCACTCGTCGAACGGGCGCCTCTCCCGTGCCCCGAGCTCCATCTCGCGAAGGTCGTCGGGAAGGGTATCCGGATCCCCGGCATAGCCGACGGCGATGCCCGTCACAGGCTCGAAACCCTCGGGCACGCCGTAGGTCTCCCGGATCTTGTCCGCTTCGATGCCCGCCATCTGGTGGGTAGCGTAGCCCAGCTCCGTCGCCTGCAGGACCAGCTGGCAGGCGGTGAGGCCGATGTCGTGGACGCAGCAGCTGTTGGGCGAGTTGTTGTGATCGAACGTGTGCTTGGTGACCGTGAGGATGAGCAGCGACGCGTTCCGCGCCCACACCTGGTTGCCCGGCACCAGGCATTCGAGCAGCTGCGCGAATCGCTCTTCCTCGTCCCTGGTCGCGACCAGGAAGTGCCAGGGCTGCTGGTTGAAGCTCGACGCCGCCCAGCGCGCGGCCTCCAGTATGGTCAGGATGTCCTCGCGCGGCATCGGGCGCGGCGCAAACGCGCGCGGGCTCCAGCGCCGCTTCATCGTGTCGTTGATCGGGTGATCGGCCAGCGCCGGCTTTTCCATGTGCTCACTCCTCCGCCGCGTCTGTCGCGGTCATTCTTCCGACCATAGCCACACGCCAGGACTCCCGCGCACGCTCAAGTAGTGTTCCTCGGGGTCGTACAGGTCGACCGGGAGCCCGAGTTGCCGCGCCGTGAGTGCGCCGACCGCCGCGTTCAGCTGATAGGCGGCGACGATCGCCTCCCGCTGCGCCCGGACCAGGTTGATCTGGGCCTTGAAATGCTCCTGTTCCGCGTCCAGCACATCGAGTGTCGTGCGCAGGCCGACTCGTGTCTCCTGCTCGACGCCGTCAAGGGCAACGGCTGCCGCGGCCACCTGAGACTCGAACGCGGAGATCTGTGCCTGCGCCGACGTGAGAGCCCTCCAGGCATGGGCAACCTGCTCCTGCACCGCGCGCCGGGTCTGATCGAGCTCGAGGCGACGCTGCGCCGAAATCTGCTTCGACTGGCGGATGCGCGCGTTCGCGGCACCGCCCTGATAGAGCGGCACCCGCAGGGTGGCCTTCAACGAGGCATCGGTGCTCGACTCGATGAGGTCGGACGAGTCGAAGCGCTGGCGGACGTCGCCCACGATCGCGACCTGGGGCCTGAGTGCGGATGCGGCCACTTCGATTTCCGCCTCCGACGCCTCCGCGATGAACGATGACGCGGCGATCGACGGGTTGCCCCCGGCTGCGGCGGCGAGCGCGTCCTCCTCGGTCTCCGGCAGGCCCATGGGAACCGGCGGCCAGGAGAGCGTACCCGGCGGCGCGCCGACCACCTGCCGAAAGAAGGCGCGGGCGGACATCATGCCGCCCTCCGCCATCACCCGCTCCGCGCCCGCCTGCGCGAGCCTGGCCTCGGCCTGAGCCACATCGGTGCGCGTCACCTCGCCGACCTCGAGCCGGTCTTGCGCCGCCTGCAGCTGGCGCCGCACCACGCGCTCGCTGCTGCGGCTGAGCTCGATCTCGGCGCCGTAGCGGAGCACGTCCATGTAGGCGGTCACCGTGTCGAGCAGGATCGACTGCTCGACCGCCTGAAGCTGCGCCCGGCCCGCGTTGACCCGGTTCTCGGCCGACTCGACTTGGGCGGCGACGCGCCCGCCCTGGTAGAGCGGCGTGACGGCCGAGAAGCCCACGCCATAGGGGGCGACCGTGCTGCTCCCGCTGTTGGGAATCATGCCGTCCGTGTTGCTGTAGAGCGCGCCGACATCCCCCGCGATCTCGATTGTGGGACGCCAGCCGGCCAGCGCTTCCGGCACCTCTTCGTCCACCGCCCGCAGGCGAGCACGCTGGGCCTGCAAGGCCGGATTGTTCTGATAGGCGAGGACGAGCGCCTCCTCCAGGGTCTGTGCGACGGCGCCCTGGAACTGCGCGGACGTGCCGACAAGGAGCCCCGCAAGCAGCGCGAGGAACGCCGTCCTGCCAATCGTGATGCGCCGTCGATCGCGAATCATGGGCCGCTCCCTTCAGTAGGTCGGCATGGCGGGATCGACCGTTCGCGCCCATGCGTCGATACCGCCTTCCAGATTGACCGCATTGTCGTAGCCGAGCCGCCTGAGCCACGCCGTGACATGACCGCTGCGTTGGCCGTGGTGGCACAGCACCACCAGCGGGCGGTCCGCCGGCAGCGTTTCGAGCCGGTCGGGCAACTCGTTCATGGGGATGGTCATCGCCTCGGGCAGCGCGCCGAGCGCCACCTCCCAGGGCTCGCGCACGTCGAGCAGCGCGTACTCTCCCTGGCTCGCGCGGAGCGCCGCGAAGTCCCCGACCGAAAGCGCCGGCACCTCCCCGTCCATAGCGCTAGAACTCGAAGCGCACGGGGCGAGCGATGCCCGGAAGCGGCGGAAGCGACGCCTCGAACAGGCTCCGGCTCGATAGCGCGCCGCGATGCCGCGCCCAGAGTGTCGCCTGACCCACCCTGCCGGGCTCGCGCAGAACGCCGACGATCCTGCCGCCCTCGGCCAGCTGATCCGTCAGCGCATGCGGCAGGTGATCGACCGCTCCGCTCAACAGGATCACGTCGTAAGGCGCCTGGCGGGCGTAGCCCTCGGCGAGCGGACCGGTCACCACGATCGCGTTGTCGGCATCCACCCCGCTCAGCGTGCGCTCCGCCTCCGCGGCGAGCGATCCGTCGACATCCAGTGCAACCACGGTACCGGCGAGGCGGGACATGACGGCCGTCGCGTATCCCGTGCCGCAGCCGACATCGAGAACCACGTCGTCGGCCCCGATGCCGGCCTCCTGCACCAGCCGTGCCAGCACCATGGGCTCCATCAGATAGCGGCCGGACGCGATCTCCACGTCCTCGTCCACGTAAGCGACGGCCCGCTTGGCATGCGGGACGAAGCGCTCGCGCGGAATTTCCTCCATCGCCTCGATCAACCGCTCGTCGGTGACGCGGTTGGTCATGATCTGGCCCGAAACCATATTGCGGCGGGCGGTGGCGTGGTCGGTCATTGTGTGGAGAACCCGTTGGAGGCAGACGTTGCTATTTCATTCTACTGCGCGGACCGCGAGAATGGCAATGATGCTGCACGCACAAGACAATGTTCGGGGCCGTGTGTCATCGCCTTTCGTTACTAATACTTACAATATATCGTAGTATATTCGCTCCACTCGTTACTATATGTTGATCACTTTATGCGTCGAAGTGCGTTCGTCCGAGAGAAATACTGTGGGGGAACATAGCGCAGCACCCACAATGTGAAGCCCGGACGGGCCGACTCGGCGTTCACCGACGGCGGCGGGTGCTCTTCTTCTTGGGCTTCGGCGGCAGTCCATGCGGCCCCAGCACCAGGTGCCCGCGCTCGCTGAACAGGTAGCAGTGCTCGGGCGGATAAACCGCCTTCTCGCCGTCACGGCCGATGTGCTCCGGCCAGATGGCGAGGGTGGCGCGTTCGCCTGCCGCCGCCTCGTCGCTCTCGCAGGGGAGCGTGAGGATGGCGCCGTCCTTGAGAGTGACCGTGACCGAGTCCCTGCCCTTCTCCTTCACGCGCGCGGCCCGGAGCCTGGCGCCGAAGAGCCTTGCGACCCGGCGAGAAGCGGGCCACTGGGCGATGCGCTCCGGGCGTCCCATCTGCAGCCTGCGCCCCTCGTGGAGCACGACGACCCAGTCGGCCAGGTCGCGCACAGCCTCGACGGTGCCGGCGGCGTAGACCACGGTGCGGCCGAACTCGTCCCTGAGCCGCTGCATCTCGCTGATCGCGAGCTCGCGGATACCCCTGTCCTCCTCCGGCGGCAGTTCGAAGAGGTAGACCCCAGGGTCGCGCACGAGCGCGCGAGCAAGGCCGATCTGATAGCACTGAACGTCGGTCAGCCTCTTCGGCCGCTCGGTCAGCACGTCCATGAGGCCGAAGTGCTCGGCAACCGCAAGCACGCGTTCCTCGATCGTCTGCCGGTCGAAGCGCGCGATCCGGAGCGGGTAGGCGATGTTCTCGAGAGCCGTCTTGTGCGGCATCAGGGCTGCGCTGCGGAACACCGTCGCCGCTTCGCGCACGCCCTCCTTGTCTCGGCCCACGTCCTCGCCGTCGATCAGGATGGAGCCGCCTTGCGCCTTCTCGATCCCGGCGATGACCTTGAGCGCCGCCACGCACCCCGACTCCTCGTCGCCCAGAAGCGCCGTGATGCGCCCTGACGGCGCCTTGAAGCTGAGTCCGTCGAGAACGACGCGCCGGTGGTGCCAGCGGTCGACCTCGCGCAATTCCAGTTCGGCCATACGCTCCCTCGCTATACCTCAAGCACGATCTTGCCGAAGACGGCGCGATCGGCAAGGCGCTCGTGTGCGGTGCGCATGTCGGACAACGGCATGACCTCACCGATCACCGGTCTCAGCTTGCCCTGCTCCATCAGGCGCAGGACCTCGTGGTTGGTGGACTTGGGCGCGAAATGGCAGCTC
Organism: Rhodospirillales bacterium; assembly: GCA_028820995.1. GTDB lineage: Bacteria > Pseudomonadota > Alphaproteobacteria > UBA828 > UBA828 > WTGU01. The sequence continues at coordinate 15,941 of JAPPHR010000137.1, read as the reverse complement.
GTCATCGTGATCTGCTTGCGGAAGAACTCGATCATGTCGATCTCGACCTTCTCGCCCGCGTGCGCGCCGCAGGTGGCCAGCCGCCCGTTAAGCGCGAGCGCATCCAGGCTCTGCTGCAGCACCGATCCGCCCACCATCTCGATACAGACATCGACTCCGCGTCCATCGGTGAGATCGCGCACCGCCTCGCCGATCGCCGGGGCCTCGTTATAGTTGATGACGTCGTCGGCGCCCAATTGGCGGGCGCGCGCGAGCTTCTCGTCGGAGCCGGCGGTGGCGATCACCCGCGCGCCGGCCACGCGAGCACACTGGATCGCGGCCGAGCCGACGCCGCTGCCGGCGGCGTTGACGAGCACGTCCTCGCCCTGGCGCACCTGCGCCTTCTTGACCACCAGCTCCCACGCGGTGGCGAAGGCGACCTGGCCCGCCGCCGCATCCAGCGCCGGAACGCCGTCTGGAATGCGGATCACGTTGTGGTGCGAGACCTTCACGTATTCGGCGTAGGTGCCCCAGCAGGTCACGCCCAGCTTCTCGAAGTCGAGGCAGATGTTGTCCATTCCCAGCGCGCAGTTGCATACCTTGTGCCGGCAGAGGCCCGACGTGATGGTGAGGAAGGGCATCACCCTGTCGCCGGGGCGGTATGCGGTCACCGAGGAACCCACTTCGGCGACCGTGCCTGCGCCCTCGACGCCCAGGATGTGCGGCATGTCGAGGCTCAGATAGCCCGAAATACCGTCGCACACGTCGAGGTCGAAGTGATTGAGGCCGACCGTCTCGAGGTTGATCAGGACGTCCTCGGGCCCGACCGCCGGAGTCTCGATGTCTTCGTAGACGAGCTCTTCCGGTCCGCCGTGACGGTGAATGACGACCGCCTTCATGCCTGAACACTCCGTTTGGCTGCCGCCCTTCTCCGCGAGCGGGCCGGGTACTCGGCGTCGGCAACCCTCTCGCTCTGGTCCGCATCCGGCGGCCCCTTGAGCTCGACCGTGTTGCCGTCCGGGTCCGTGAGGTAGAGCGAGGGCCCGTGGCCGTCCGCGCCGTAGCGCCGTGCCGTCTCGCCGGCGTCTATACCGCGCCGCTTGAGGTAGCGGCGGAGCTTCGTCTCGTCGAAGGCCGCGAGCTTGAGGGCGAAATGCTCCATGTTGCGCCGCGTCTTGCCCGGTGCGCCGCCGCCCGGCTTGCCGGCCTTGCTGGCCACGGGGACGAGATCGATCAGGTTCGCGCCTGCGCGCAGCTGGTAGAGCCCGAAGCTCTCGATCCGCCGCTCGACGGTGCAGCCGAGCACCCGCCGATACCACTCCAGCGAGGCGTCGATGTCGGCGACCCGGAGCACGACATGGTCCAGTCCGAGCACTTCGACGGGACTAGCGCGTGCGGAAGCTGGCACGGTTCAGGACCTCGGACGCGAGCGGCGCGGCGTTCAGGCTGCGACCAGCCGGGCGCTCTGGCGCTCGCGCGGGGTCCCCCGCATCACCGCGGCCATGTCGGGCTTGTCGTCGATGCCGAAGGGCGCGAGATGGCGGCCGGTGAACGAGACCTCCAGCCCGTCGTCGCGGAAGGGATAGGGGTCGAGGCTGTAGACGCCGTCGCCCAGCGCGCGCACCTCGATGCTGACATCGTCTTCGACGCCGCGCGGCACGTTCTCGAACGTGCTCTCGCCGCGCCCTTCCGGGTGCACGCAGTTGAAGTAGAGGGCGAAGGTGTCGAAGAACTGCAGCGCCTTGTAGTTGGCGAAGAGGCGCTCGTGCTCGACCCAGGGTGCGGTATCGGGATCGTCCTGCAGCACGGCGGTGAGTCGCTCCTGGCGCTGGCGCTCGGTGTTCAGCATGGTGTCGGCGGCGAGGCGGTGCTCCTCCGGCACGATGTCGATCAGCACCTTGTCCGAGAGGCCGTAGCGCCCGTTGTAGAGCCCCCAGATGTGCATGCTGTCCAGCAGCCCGCAATAGGCGTGGTGCGCTTCATTGTATTCGGGCGAGCGGCAGCCGGTCAGCGTGATGATGGGGATCGGCGTCTCCACCAGGTTGTAGGGGAGGCCGGTCCTGGGATCGAGCGGCGGGTTGTCGTCCAGGTCCTTCCAGCCCTTGTCGTGCCAGCGGCAGGCGTAAATGAAGTAATCACGGGGCTCCGGCCGCGCGAAGTCATCGTTGCCGAAGTTCTCGGCGAACTGAGTCACCAATTGGAGGTGCTCGTCGAGGGTGATGGCGAAGCGGGCGCCGTCCGGCCGCTCCTCAGCCTGCGTCTGGATAATCATGGCGTCCCCCCTGCGCTCCCACAGGCCGCAACGGCGGTAAAGCCCGTGCGACCCTAGCAAAGGCGCGGGAACGAGTCACGGTGAGCGCGGGTCACATGAAGCTGTGGGGGTCGATGTCCACCTGGAGGCGGGCGCGCGTGCGCCGGTCGAGGGCCGCCAGCCAGCGCCGCATATGGGGCTGCAGCAGCGCACCGCGCGGCGCCTTGAAGAGGAGGCGGAAGCGATGACGCCCGCGCAGCAGCCTGAGCGGCGCCGGCGCCGGGCCCAGCACCTGGATTCCGAGGCTCTTCTCCTCGGCACGGGCAGCGCGGGCAAGGGCGGAGGCGGCACGCTGCGTCTCGGTCTCGCCTGGGCCGGACGCGATCACCGCCACGAGGCGGCCGAAGGGCGGCAGGCCATGGGCCTCGCGCGCCGCCGCCTCCCGCGCCATGAATGAATCGCGGTCGCCTGCGGCGAGCGCCGCGATGACCGGGTGCTCGGCGGCATAGGTCTGGAGCACGACCCGGCCGGGGCGTCCGCCGCGCCCGGCGCGCCCGCCCACCTGGTGGAGCAGCTGATAGGTGCGCTCGGCCGCCCGCATGTCGCCGCCGGCGAGCCCCAAGTCGGCATCGACAACGCCCACCAGGGTGAGCTGCGGGAAGTGATGCCCCTTGGCCACCATCTGCGTGCCGATCAGCACGTCGATCTCGCGGGCCGCGATGGCATCGACCAGGTCCTGGACCTGGCTGGGTCGCTGCACCGTGTCGCTGGTGAGCACCGCCCAGCGGGCGCCGGGGAAGGCGCCGTCCACCTCTTCCGCGAGCCGCTCGACCCCCGGCCCGCAGGCCGCGAAGCTTCCCTCTTCCCCGCACGCCGGGCAGGCCTCGGGCTGGGCAACGCGGAAGCCGCAATGATGGCAGTCGAGCGTGCCGGAGAAGCGGTGCTCCACCAGCCAGGCGCTGCAGTTCGGGCAGTGGAAGCGATGACCGCAGGCGCGGCAAAGCGTGAGCGGCGCGTATCCCCTGCGGTTGAGGAAGAGCAGGGCCTGCTCGCCGGCATCCAGTGTCTCGGCGAGAGCCGAACGCAAGGCGGGGGCGAGCCACGTGCCTCGTTCCGGCGGCGTCTCGCGCAGATCGACGGTCTCGATCGCCGGCAGCCGCGCGCCGCCGTGGCGGTCGGGCAACTGGACGCTGCCGTAGCGGCTCCTCTCGACATTCACGACCGTCTCGAGCGACGGCGTGGCGGACACCAGCACGGCAGGGCAGCCCTCCAGGCGTGCGCGCACGACCGCCATGTCGCGGGCGTGATAGACGACGCCGTCCTCCTGCTTGAAGGCGGTGTCGTGCTCCTCATCGACGACGATCAAGCCGAGCGGGCGGAAGGGCAGCCAGAGCGCGGACCGTGCGCCGACCACGACCCGCGCCCGGCCCTCGGCAACGGCGCGCCAGGTCTCGCGCCGCCGGCGCGTGCCGAGCTCGGAATGCCAGACGGCAGGCGCTGTGCCGAAGCGCGCGCGAAAGCGTGCGAGCCATTGGGCGCTGAGCGCGATCTCCGGCAGCAGCACCAGCACCTGATGGCCCGCATCGAGCGCGGCGGCGATGGCCTCGAAATAGACCTCCGTCTTGCCGGCGCCGGTCACGCCGTCGAGCACGGTGACCGAGAAATTCCCTGCGGCGGCGGCGCTCCTCAACGATTGGGCGGCACCCGCCTGCGCGGCGGACAGGATCGGGCCGGCGCCGTGCGTGTCGGGTCGATCGAAGGTTGCCACCTCGCGCATCGTGACCGCCTCCAACGCGCCGAGCGCTTCCAGTCCGCGCACCACACCGGCGCTCACGCCGGCCTCGCGCTCGATTTCGGTCGCGGTACGCGGCGGCCCGTCCTGCAGCACGGCGATCACGCGGGTCCGCGCTTCGGTCATCCGCGGCGGCTCACCTTGCCCCAGCCGGTAGGCGGTCCGGACCGGCGCAGGTTCGAGCGCACCGGGCACGCTCATCGCCATGCGAAGAACGGCGCCCCTCTGCGCGAGCGTGTAGTCGGCGACCCAATCGACCAGGCGGCGGAGCGGCTCGGTCATCGGCGGCGCCTCCTGCACCGCCGTCACCGGCTTGAGCCGGGCCGGCTCGACGTCGCCTTCGCCCTCGCCCCAGACCACGCCGATGCGCTCCACCCGGCCGAGCGGCACGCGGACGAAGGAGCCGGGCGCGATGGCGGCGGCGAGCTCGTCCGGCACGGCGTAGTCGTAAGCGCGGTCGAGCGGCAGCGGCAGCAGAACCGCCACGAGCGAAGACGCAGACGCGCCCCCTCCCTCGCCTCCGACGGATCGGCTCACGGCACCCGGTCCGCAGCGCCGGAATGGCAACGGCGCGCGGGACATGCTATGAGGCCGCCCGCGTCAGCCGCCGGCCCGGAGCCGAGTCGAGTCGTGGATGCTGCGGTCATGCTCACGTCCTGCATCACTCCTGCGACGGCGTCCAGCCCGATGACTCGACAGGCCGGCGCAGGGCGAAGGGTCTCGGACGGAGCGGCGCCATGAAGTTTTTCGTAGACACGGCGGACATCGCCGAGATCGAGGATCTCGCGGCGACCGGTTTGCTCGACGGTGTGACCACCAATCCCTCGCTCATCGCCAAGTCCGGCGGCGACTTCTTCGAGGTGATCCGGAACATCTGCGGCGTCGTGCCGGGCCCCGTCAGCGCCGAGGTCACCGCGACCGATGCCGAGACCATGCTTTCCGAAGGCCGCAAGCTCGCCGCCATCGCGCCCAACGTCGCGGTCAAGGTGCCGCTCACCTGGGATGGCCTCAAGGCCTGCCGCGCGCTCAGCCAGGGCGGCACCAAGGTCAACGTCACGCTCTGCTTCTCGCCCTCCCAGGCGTTGCTGGCGGCCAAGGCGGGCGCCGCCTTCATCTCGCCCTTCGTGGGCCGGCTCGACGATATCAGCCAGGACGGGATGGGCCTGATTCGCGAGATCGTAACGATCTACCGCGCCTACCCCGATACCATCGCGACCGAGGTCCTGGTTGCCTCGATCCGCCACCCGCTCCACGTCGTCGAAGCCGCGAGGCTCGGCGCCGACGTGGCGACGGTGCCGCCGGCGGTGCTGCGCAAGCTCGCGAGCCACCCGCTCACCGACAAGGGGCTCGACGCCTTCCTCGCCGACTGGCAGAAGACGGGCCAGTCGATCCTCTCATGAGTGCGCCGGCGCGCGGGCCGACACCGGCCGCCGCCGACCTCGCCACGGCGGTCGAGACCTGGCTCGCCCGCCTCGCCGACGAACGCCGGCGCTCCGACCACACGATCGCCGCCTACCGGCGCGACCTCCACGACTTCATGCGTTTCCTCGCGGAGCACCGGGGCGCGGCGCCCGACCTTGCGGCGCTCGGCAGCCTCACCGTGCGCGACCTGCGCGCCTGGCTCGCGCGCCGGGCGGCGGAAGGCCTGGCACGCACCTCGACGGCGCGGGCCCTGTCGGCGGTTCGGGTATTCTTCCGCCACCTCGAGCGCGAGGGCGTTCCCGTCTCCTCGGCGCTCTCGCTGGTGCGGGCGCCACGCACGCCGCGCGCCGTGCCCCGGCCGCTGACCGAGGGGCAGGCCAAGGCGGTCGTGGGTCTTGAGGCACTGAACGCCGGCCCGCCCGACTGGATCGCCCGCCGGGATGCCGCGGTGCTGCTGCTGCTCTACGGCTGCGGTTTGCGCATCGGCGAGGCGCTGGGCCTCGACCGCGCGGACGCGCCCGCGGCCGACGCCAAGGTCCACAGCCTGATGATTACCGGCAAGGGCAACAAACAGAGGGTGGTTCCGGTGCTGCCTGTCGTGGCCGCGGCGGTCGCCGAATACCTCGCCGCCTGTCCGCACCGGCTGGAGCCGGGCGATCCCCTCTTCGTCGGCGTGCGCGGCAAGCGGCTGCAACCCCGCCTGGTTCAGCAGACGATGGCGCGGCTGCGCGGCGCGCTCGGTCTGCCTGCCTCGGCGACGCCGCACGCGCTGCGACACAGCTTCGCCACCCACCTGCTCGCAGGCGGCGGCGATCTGCGCACGATCCAGGAACTCCTCGGCCACGCCAGCCTTTCGACCACCCAGCGCTACACGGAGGTGGACGAGGCCGGGCTTCTCGCCGCCTACACGGCAGCCCACCCGCGCGCGGGTTAGAGCCCTGCCCTGGCGCCATCCGGCGGCGGGGCAGGGCTCGGGTGGTCAGGCGGCCTTGGCCTGAGCGAGCGACTCCACGAACCTGAGCATGGTCTCGGCGTCGGAGACCTCGAAGGGATCACACGATGCGTTGTCGCAAAGCCCCGGCTCCACGAACATCTTCGTGACCCCGCCGTCCTCCACCAGCATGGAATAGCGCCAGCTGCGCAGGCCGAAGCCGAGGTTGTCCTTGTCCACGAGCATGCCCATGCGGCGGCTGAAGGTGCCGCAACCGTCCGGCAGCAGGGTGACGTAGTCGACACCCTGGTACTGTCCCCACTGGTACATGACGAAGGCGTCATTGACGGAAAGACAGACCACCTCGTCGATCCCTGCGTCCATGAAGCAGTGGTGCAGCTCTTCGTAGCCGGGCAGGTGGCTGCTGCTGCAGGTCGGCGTGAACGCGCCCGGCAGCGCGAAGAGCACGACCCGGCGGCCGGAGAAGATCTCGTCACTGGTCCGATCCTGCCAGCGGAACGGGTTCGGCCCTTCCAGGCTGTCGTCACGGACGCGGGTCTTGAATGTCACCTCGGGTACACGCATGTCGCTTGCTCCTGATCCAGACTGTGTGCTGAGATGCAATTTAGAACTATTATTATTATCGTCAAGGGACCGCATGTATGCCCGTTCGTCATTTGGCGAGACGCTCGAACACGCCGGGATGGCTCCCAAGTAACGGCAGTCCGGATGGTCGCCGCCCGTTGCCGGCGCGGCAACTGAGAAGAGGAGGTGATCCGGACAATAGGAGCGGCCTGGCGGCCGGCTCACGGCGCTATCGGGTTGAGCGCCGCCAATCCTTCCTTACCTGCCGAGTCGCAGAGACGCGTATCCGCACAAACGAAGGTTACCGGTCCTGGCATACCCTCGCGAACCACGAGGCATCCCGCAAGCTGAAGCGCGTCGTAAGCCCTGAGCGGGTATCGGTCGATCAGGCGGGCGGCCTCCTCCATCACTGGCGACGACAACGGCTGCGTCAGAAAGAGCGTTGAGCAGTCGTCCTCGATCTGCCTGAGAACCCGCTCTGCATCAGCCGCCGCTATATCGCCCTCACGCTCGCGCCGGCGGATCGCCGAGCGGACTTCGATGGGTGTGAGGTAGAGGATGATCAGCCGCACGTCGTCGGATTCTTCTACGATGCCGGCGATCCGCTCAGTCCCCTCCTCCTTGATGTAGAGCTTGATGAGCGCGCTGGTATCCAGATAGACACTCGTCATGGGCCGGATCAGCGTCTGTCGCCGATGACCGTATCCGCGATCGCGCCTCCCCGGATACGAACCGGCTCGAACTGGGAGCGGCGCGACTGGGAATTTGTTTCGAACCGCGGATGCCGGCGGTTTATCCGTATCGCAGTGACCGGGTCGAGCGGATTGTTCGGGTTCGGTACCTGGCTTGTCAGGATCAAGCGCTGCCCGGTCGCCTGGAGCAACAGGGTGCCGCAGGCCCTCGGATCACGGGCCCAGTCGTAACCGCATGCCGGGAGGTACTGGTCTCGAAACCATTTCAGGCTCACTAACTCCCGCGCCCTCTCCATCTCCGAGAGCGCCTTGAGAAGCTGGTCCATGGCCGTTTCGCCATCCAACGCGCTGGCCCTGGCGGTATCGCCGGTATCGCCTCCCGCATCGGTCCATCCGTCTCCATCGTCAGCGGAGTCGGACGGGACGAACTCGATCACCACATCGCAACGATCAGGGTCGAAGTAGCTTGCGTCTGCAGTCCTGCGGACTTTGCGGTACTGATTCCCGTTCCAGTAGCGAATGCTCACCCGAGGCTCGTAGTCCCCCAAGGGCAGGCGCCGCAAGCCCTGCAGCGCCGGCGGCAGGGCAGAAGCCTTCAGGCTCTTGAGGTTGGCGAGGCTTTGCTCAATTTCGAGCGTAACATCCTGAATTTGCATCGTACCCTCCACTCATGCATAGATTTTATGTAGATATTTTTTAGATATTATCGCGATCATACCGTAATGTGTTGAGACGTCCAGAATAAGTAGCATTTACTGCCCTCTGTGCGAGAGCGAGATACGTCGCCCGCGGACGGGCCGCCGCGACGTTCTTGTCGTCGCGGCGCCGCGGCAGGCGGGCGGCGCCCTCCCCTACTCCGCGGCTTCGGCGACGTCCTCGGCGGTGCCGAAGTGGCGGAACATGCCGGTGAAGCGCTTGCGCTCCGGCGGGCGGTAGGTCTTGCGCTTGCTGGTCTTCAAGCCGAGACCCACCAGCAGCTCCGCCTGCTTGGTGGCGCAGACCACGCCGTCCAGGATCGGCACGCCGAGCTCGGCCTCGAGCTCGGCAGCGAAGCGGGCAAAGCCGGCGCAGCCGAGGCAGACCGCTTCCGCGTCGTCCTCCTTGACCGAGCGGCGCACCTCGTCCCGCAGCTTCTCCATCGAGCCTTCCGGGTCACGCTCGATGTCGAGCACGTAGAGCGGCGTCGTGCGGATGGCGACGATGCGCTCCGCCATGCCGTAGCCGCGCACCATCTCTTCCATCAGCGTGCGGACGCGGGGAATGACCGAAACAATGGAGAATCGGGCCGCCACCATCGCAGCCGTGTAGAACGAGGCCTCGGCGATGCCGACCACCGGCTTCTCGGTCGCCTCGCGCGCAGCGTGAAGGCCCGGGTCGCCGTAGCAGGCGACGACATAGGCATCCACGCCCTCGCTCTCTCCCTTGCGCACCTCGTCGAGCACGCCGCAGGCCGCCACCTGCTCGTCGTAGTAGCTCTCGATCGACTCCGGCCCGAACTCGGGGCTCACCGCCACGATCTCGGTGCCCGCCCCGGCGACGGAGCGTGCCGCCTCGCCGATCCCCTCGGTCATCGCCATGGTGGTGTTGGGGTTGATCACCTTGATCTTCATGGGCGTATCTCCCTATCCGCTTCCGCGCCGGGCCTCGGTGGCCGCAGTGTCGAGCTGGCCTGACTCGGTGACAATGACACCATAGACGCTCTCGGCCGTCTCGCGCGAGATGTAGCCATCCCGCACGTCTTCCGCCACGGCGTCCGCCGAGCGTTCGGCGGCGTCGCCGTAGCCGCCGCCGCAGGTGCCGGTAAGCGTCAGCCTCTCGCCGGCCTTGACCGCGCGGTTCGGCATCATCGAGGGGAACGGAATGTCCTCGCCGTCGGCGCGGTGGTAGACCAGCGCCGCCTCGCGCCCTTCCGCGCCGCCGTCGAAGCCCCAGGGGCGGAAGGCGTGGCCATCGCCTTCGACCGAGATGAAGCTGTCCGAGAGGAAGGAGACCTCGCGGATCGACCCGATCCCCCCGCGCCAGCGCCCGGCGGCCGAGGCGTCGTCGCGCAGCTCGTAACGGGCGATGCGAAGCGGCAGGTGGGACTCGATGTCCTCGATCGGGTTGTTGCGGGTGTTCGCGTAGAGGGTATCGACCGCGTCCATCGCGTCCTTGCCGGCACGGCCGCCGTAGCTGCCCTCGTGGATGTCCATGTGGACCCAATGTCCGCCGTCCTTGATACCCGAGAAGGCGATCACCTTGAGGTTGCCGACGCCGGCGGAGACCTTGTCGGGCACCGCCTGGGCCAGCGCCTTCATCAGCGTGTCCGCGACAATGTTGCCGGAGACGAAGCGCGCGATGGTGGGCGCCGGGAAGGTGGGATTGGCAATGGTCCCCTCTGGCGCCTTGATGGTGATGGGGCGGATCAGGCCCGAGTTCTGCGGGATATGGCCGAAGGACTCGCTGTCCAGCAGGATCGAGCGCACTGTCAGCCAGATCGCGCAATCGACCGTGCCTTCGAGCGGCATGTTGATGGGGCGGTCGTCGCACTGCCGGGCGGTGCCGTCGAGGTCCACCACCAGCTCGCTGCCCTTGACGGTCACGGCCACGGCGACCTTGAAGTGGCGCCGGTCGGGATCGTCGAGGAAGCCGTCGACATGGCCCTCGGCCCGGTAGGTGCCGTCGGGCAGCGCCTCGATCGCCTGGCGCATGAGGCGTTCGGAATAATCCATGAGCGCATCGGCCGCCGCTTCGACCGTGTCGAGCCCCTGGCGCTCGATGAGCGCCAGGTAACGCTCGGCGCCGATGCGGCTGGCGGCGACCTGCGCCTCCATGTCGCCCACCACCATGTCGGGCGCACGGATGTTGTCGCGCATCATGTGCCAGAGCGCCTCGTTCGCGACGCCCCGGTCATAGGCCTTGAGCGCCTTGAACTGCAGGCCTTCCGCATAGGCGTCCATCGCATCGACGATGCCGCAGCTGCCGGGGCTGAGCGCGCCGATATCGAGGTGGTGCGCCGTGGTGACGGCATAGCCCACCAGCGCGCCGCCGTGGAAGACGGGGACGATGAAGGCCACGTCCGGCCCGTGGCTCGCGCCGTGATAGGCGGAGTTGTGGATGATGACGTCGCCCTCGTTCAGCGTCTGGCCTCGCTCTTCGAGGATCTGGTTCATCCCCTTCACGTAGCCGGGGATCGGCCCCGACTGGAGCGGCGTCGAGTGCTTCGATTCGCAAAGCTGGCGGCCGTGGCGGTCGATAATCGCGGCGCCGAAATCCTCGGACTCGCGGATGATCGACGAGTACGACATGCGCATGAGCTTCCAGCCCATCTCGACCGCGATGTTCTCCAGCGCGCCCTGGATCACGCTGGCGGTGACGGCGTCGATGGGGCGGACGTTCGGCGTCTCTGCCATGATTCACTCCTCCTCGCCCTGGCGCAGGATGAGATTCGCGCTGCGGTCCACACGCACCGACCAGCCGGGCGGCACGACGGTGGTGGCATCCTTCTGCACGATGATCGCGGGGCCGGGGATCGGGTCATCCAGCGGCAGCGCATCCCGCCGGTAGAAGGCCGTGTCGTAGCCCTCGAGCGCACCGTCCACACGGAAGACCGAGCGCGCGGTCTTGACCAACGCAGCGGCCAACGAGCCGCCGGCTGGCTCGGGCGGCGCCGCGATCTTGGGCATGCGGCCGACTCCGGTGATGCGGATGTTCACGATCTCGATGGGGCTCTCGGTGAAGCAGTGACCGTATTCCCGCTCGTGCAGTGCATGGAAGGCCTGCCAGACCTCGTCGAGCCCAGCCGCGTCCAGCTCGCCCGCCGGGAAGGCCACGCGCAGCTCGTAGCCCTGGCCGACGTAGCGCAGGTCCCCGGCGCGGCGCTCTTCCACCCGGTCGGCGCCGAGACCGGCAGCCTCGTATTGGGCCATCAGGTCGCGGCTCAGACGCGCGAAATCGCGGTTGATCCGCTCGATGTCGACCGCGCCCTTGACCTGGAAGGCGGTCATGATCTGGTCGTACTTAAGGTCGGTTGTGAGCAGGCCGGCCGCCGACGTGATGCCGGGATGGGGTGGCACCACGACCTCGGGCACGTCGAGCATCGCCGCGACCTCGGCCCCGTGCAGCGGGCCGGCACCGCCGAAGGCGACCAGCGAGAAGTCGCGCGGGTCGAGCCCCTTCTGCACCGTCTTGGAGCGGATGGCGTTCGCCATGTTGGCGTTGACGATGGTGAGCACGCCTTCCGCCGCTTCGTGCTTGTCGACGCCGAGGGTCTCGGCAAGGTCCGTGAGAGCCTTGTCCGCACGTTCCGGCGCGAGCGTCATCTCGCCGCCGAGGAAGTTGTCCGCATCCAGCCGGCCGAGCACGAGGTTGGCGTCCGTCACCGTGGGCGCGCTGCCGCCCCGGCCGTAGCAGGCGGGGCCGGGCTCCGAGCCGGCACTCTCGGGGCCGACCTTGAAGGCCCCGCCGGCATCGACGCGGGCGATGCTGCCGCCGCCTGCGCCGATGGTCGTGATGTCGATCATCGGCACCAGCACCGGGTAGCCGCCGATCCAGGTATCGCGCGCGGTGGCTTCGTTGTAGTGGCCGTCGATCACGATGCCGATGTCGGCGCTGGTGCCGCCCACGTCGAAGGTGATGAGGCGCCGCCGCCCGGAGCGCTCCGCCGCCCAGGCGCCGCCCAGCACGCCGGCGGCAGGCCCCGACATCAGCGTGATGACCGGCACGTCCGCCACCATCGCCGCGGTCGCGACACCGCCGTTGGACCCCATGATGTGGAGGTCGCCCGCGACGCCGGCCTGCTTCAGCCGGTCCTCGAAGCGGCGCACGTAGTTGCGCACCTTGGGGCCGATGAAGGCGTTCATCGCCGCCGTGGTGAAGCGCTCGAACTCGCGGAACTGCGGCGCCACCCGCGCGGACGTGGTGACGAAGGCCTCGGGCCACTCCTCCAGCACGATGGCGCGCGCCCGTTCCTCGTGCGTGGGGTCGATGTAGGCGAAGAGGAAGCAGATGGCGACCGCCTCCACGCCCTTGTCGCGCAACGTGCGCGCGGCCTGGCGCACACCCTCTTCGTCCAGCGGCTCCAGCACGGCGCCCTGCGGCGGCACGCGCCTCTCCTTCACGGTCAGCCTGTGGCGGCGGCGCACCAGCGGGCGCGCCTGCCACGGGATGTCCTGCATGATCGAGTAGTTCTGCGGCCGCTGGTGGCGACCGATGTGGATGATGTCGCGGTAGCCGGCCGAGGTGATCATGCCGGTCTCCGCGCCATCGTACTGAAGCACCGCGTTGGTCGAGATCGTGGTGCCGTGGAAGACGTGGGCGATGGCGTCGGGCGCCGTGCCGCTCCGCTCGCAGAGAGCGGCGATGCCCGCCGCCGCGCCGTCCGACGGATCGTCCGGCGTGGTGGGCACCTTGTGAATGGCGCTCTCGCGCGTCTCGCTGTCGGTGATGATGAGATCGGTAAAGGTGCCGCCGACATCGACGCCGATCAATTTCATGGGCCGTCCGCTCGCTGCTGCGGCCCGGCGGCCGCGTCTGGTCGTTGGGTCTCTGCCGCTACGCACCGGCGACGGCGAGGCAGTGTCTTACCGGGACCCAATCGGGTCAAGCGACCCACCCGAGATGGCTCCTTCGCGCGGCCATGCGCGCGCGCCGCTTGCCGCCTATACTGGCGCGCCATCACGGCGAGGATGAGGATGGCGGGCGAACGCCAGCCCCGCTGGAAGCGGCGGGCCTACAACATCACGGCGCTCCGGGAGGAAGCCCGGCGCGTGCTGCCGCGCGCGGTGTTCGACTTCGTCGACGGCGGCGCCGGCGACGAGCACACGCTGCGGCGGAACGTCTCCGCCTTCGACGACGTGCCCCTCTATCCGCGCCCCATCGGGGGGTCGGCGAGCCGCGATCTCTCGACCGCGCTCTTCGGCCGGCGCATCTCGATGCCGCTCATCGTTCCGCCGACCGGACTTGCCGGGCTTCTCTGGCCGGACGGCGAAGCCGCCTCGGCACGGGCGGCCACCAAGGCCGGTTCGATCTATTGCCTCAGCCACGGCTCGATCTGCACTCTCGAAGAGCTGGCCGAGACCGGCATCGAGCCCCGCTGGTTCCAAACGTATATCTACACGGACCGCGGGCTCACCCACGAGATGGCGGAGCGCGCGGCGGCTGCCGGCTATGAGGCGCTGGTCGTCACCATCGACACCCAGATGCTCGGCAACCGCGAGCGCGACATCCGCAACGGTTTCGTCATCCCGCCCCGCTTTTCCGCCGGCGAGATCGCCAACATGGCAACCAAGCTGCGTTGGCTGCTGCGGATGCGGCGCACCATTCCGAACATCACCTTCGGCAACTACCGCAGGCCCGGCGGCGCCAACGACCTCACCACCCTCCACCAGCGAATGCTGACACTGCCCGATCAGGGCATGCAGTGGGACGACGTCGCGGCGTTGCGCGCCGTCTGGAAGGGGCCGCTTCTGCTCAAGGGCGTGCTTCACCCCGCCGACGCCGCCGAGGCGGTGGCGAACGGCGTGGACGGGATGTTCGTCTCCAACCACGGCGGCCGCCAGCTCGACGGCGCCGCGAGCGCGCTCGACGCGCTGCCGCGCGTGGCCGATGCGGTGGCGGGCCGTGCGACGGTCCTGCTCGACGGCGGGATCAGACGGGGCACCCACATCGTCAAGGCGCTGGCCCTCGGCGCCGACTGCTGCACCATCGGCCGGGCGCAGTTCTGGGGCCTCACCGTCGCGGGCGAGGCGGGCGTGGCGCACGTCTTCGATATCTTCCGCCGCGAGCTCGACCTCACCATGGGGCTTTGCGGGCTCGCCGATATCCCCTCGATCGGCCCGGACATCCTGGCCCGGCCCGGCAAGGCGGCACGGAAGCTCGCCGAGGTTGCGGCGGCCCCTCCATCGGATAACGGCACCGAAGACAAACCCGAACCCGTGCCCGAGATCGGCGGCCCCGCGGGGCCGGAGCCCACCCGCTACGGCGACTGGGAGCGCAAGGGGCGCGCCATCGACTTCTGAGCGCGCCGTCGCAACCTATGGCGCGTGGCGGGCGGACCAGCCTTCCGGGTCGGCGAAGAAGGCACGGACCTCGCCGAGCCCCTTCTCGTCGATGCGCCCGCTTCCCAGCGCCACCGCAAGCAGCGTGTCGAGGCCGCAAATCGCGGTGATCGCGAGCCCCGCCTCTTCCAGCGCCAGTCGCGCCGACTCGCTCGCGCGCGAAAACAGCACGCTCACGCCGTCCACCTCCGCACCGGCCTCGCGCAGCGCTTCCGTGAAGGCAAGGATGCTGCCGGCGGTGGAAATCAGGTCCTCGATCAGGTGCACGCGCTCGCCGGCGACAGCGCCGCCCTCGATGCGGCTCACGGTGCCGTGTGACTTGGCCTCCGCCCGGACGTAGACCATGGGCAGCCCCAGCCGGTCGGCGACGAGCGTGGCGAAGGGCACGCCTGCGGTGACGCCACCGGCGATCACCGTGGTACCGGGCTGCGGCACCGTGGCCGCCAGCGCCGCCGCCGCCCTGATACGCGCCTCGTGCCGCGACAGGATCAGCCGGCAGTTCACATAGAACGGCGCGTAGAGCCCCGAGGTCAGGCGAAAGGGCTCCTGCGGGCGCACCAGGAACGCACCGGTATCGAGCAGCACCGCTGCGACCTTCTCTGCCGTTCCGCTCATGTCCGTCCTCCGCTGCTCTTCCGCTCTCCGGTCGTCCCGCACCGCCGGCGCGAGTAAACTGTTCCGACCCGGACAGGATGCTCATGCCGAACGTCTCTCTCTACTGCGCCCTCGATGCGCGCGACCGCTCTGAGGTGGAAGCCCTGGCGCATCTGCTGGCGCCGGCGGTCGGCGGCCTCAAGCTCGGCCTCGAATACTTTTGCGCGCATGGCCCGGAGGGCGTGCGTGCGGTGGGCGCCGCGGGCCGTCCGCTCTTCCTCGACCTCAAGCTGCACGACATCCCCAACACGGTGGCAGGCGCCGTGCGCAGCGTGGTCGCCCTGGAGCCGCACTATCTCACCATCCACGCCGCCGGCGGGCTCGCCATGACGCGGGCGGCGCGCGAGGCTGCGGAGGAACAAGCCGCCAGGCTGGGCGTCGCCCCACCCAATCTGCTCGGCGTAACCGTGCTCACCAGCCTCGACGAGCCGGAACTCGCGCGCCAGGGCGTCACGGCCACGGCCCGCGAGCAGGTGCTGCGGCTCGCCGAATTGGCGCACGAGGCGGGGTTGGCGGGCGTCATCGCGAGCCCGCACGAGATCGCGGCGCTGCGCGCCGCGCACGGCCCGGACTTCGATATCGTCGTGCCCGGCATCCG
>JAPPHR010000069.1 GCA_028820995.1 Rhodospirillales bacterium | reverse complement strand
CTGCGCGGCGACAACAGCCCGCATCCCTACCTCGCCTTCCTCGCGACCGACGCCAGGGTCAAGCCTGGCGACCGCATCGTGACCTCGGGCGAGGGCGGGATGTTCCCGCCGGCCCTAGATGTCGGTATCGTATCGGCGGTGGACAAGGATCGCGCGACGGTGCAGCCCTTCGTGGTCTGGGAGCGGCTCGATTTCGTCACCGTGCTGGACTACGTGGTGCCGGGCGTCTTCCCCGAGACGCGCCGGGCCGCCCGCACCGGGAGCCTCCAGTAATGGGCGAATGGCTGCATTCGGCCGATCGCTGGCTGCGCGGCCTGATCCCGGTGACGGTCACGGTGGTGTTCGTCTTCGCCGGCTCGCTGCCCTGGCGGCTGCCCGGTTTCGACGAGGTGTCGCCGGCCCTTGCGGCGATGGCGATCTTCTACTGGACCATCTACCGGCCGGAGCGGCTCCCCTACGTGGCGACCTTCGCCATCGGCCTGCTGCAGGACCTGCTGGCCGGCACGCCGCTCGGCATGACGGCGCTGGTGCTCCTGATCGTGCAGGGAGTCGTCGCCTCGCAACGCACCTTCTTCCGCGGCAAGCCGTTCCTCGTCGTCTGGTGGGGCTTCTCTCTCACCATGCCGGCGATCGGGCTGCTCAGCTGGATCATCGGCTCCGCCTGCTTCGGCACGGTGATTCCACTGCTGCCGATCATGGTGCAGGTCGGCCTGACGGTTCTGCTCTTCCCCGTCTTCGTGCTGTTCTTCCGTCCTCTCGGCGCGCTCGCCGCCGCACGGCCCGAGTGAGATGCGGGGCGAGACGGGACGCGCCAACCTCTTCACGCGCCGCGCCATCATCGTGGGCGGCGCGCAGGCGCTGCTGACAGCCGGCCTCGCCGGGCGGCTCTATCAGCTTCAGGTCGTCGACTCGGAGCGCTATCAGGTTCTGGCCGACGAGAACCGCATCAACATGCAGCTCCTGCCGCCGGCACGGGGCCGCATCTTCGACCGCTTCGGCCAGGTCCTTGCCGAGAACCGGCTCAACTATCGGCTGATCCTGGTGCCCGAGGCGGCCCTGGACCTCGACAGGGCGCTGGACGAAATCGCCCGGCTGGTGCCGATCGAGGCGCACGATCGCGAGCGGGTCCTGCGCGAGGCCAGGCGCAAGCAGAAGTTCGTCCCCATCACGGTCCGCGAACACCTGACCTGGGAGGAGGTCTCGCAGATCGAGGTCAACGCGCCCGATCTGCCCGGCGTGATGATCGACGTCGGCCGCCGCCGCCTCTATTCATTCGGACCCGACACGGTCCACATCGTGGGCTACGTCGGCGCCGTCAACGAATCCGATTTGGAGTTGACGGACGATCCGCTGCTCACGCTCCCCGATTTCCGCATCGGAAAGAACGGCGCCGAGAAGGTGCTGGAGACCTCGCTGCGCGGCGAGGCCGGCTCCCGGCAGGTCGAGGTGAACGCCTATGGCCGCGTGATCCGCGAGCTCAGCCGCCGCACCGGCCGGCCCGGCGACGACCACACGCTGACCATCGACCTCGGGCTCCAGCAATACGTCTCGGCACGCTTCGGCGAGGAAAGCGGCTCGGCCGTGGTCCTCGACGTTCATTCCGGCGAGATTCTGGCCCTGGCGTCGATGCCGAGCTACGACCCCAACCTGTTCACCTCCGGCATCAGCCAGCGGCAGTGGCGCGAGCTGATCGGCCATCCGCGCTTTCCGCT
Organism: Rhodospirillales bacterium; assembly: GCA_028820995.1. Classification (GTDB taxonomy): domain Bacteria; phylum Pseudomonadota; class Alphaproteobacteria; order UBA828; family UBA828; genus WTGU01. Next base: position 34,869 of record JAPPHR010000069.1, on the reverse strand, counting down.
CACCAACAAGTCGATCACCGGCCAGTACTCGCCGGGGTCCACGTTCAAGATGATCGTGGCGCTCGCTGCGCTGGAGAGCGGGGAGCTGAGCCCGCATCACAGATTCTTTTGCAACGGGTCCCTCAAGCTCGGGAAGCGCCGGTTCCGCTGCTGGCGGCGCCACGGCCACGGCCACGTCGACATGGTGAGGGGCCTGATGGAATCGTGCGACGTGTACTTTTACGAGGTCGCCAAGCGCGTCGGGATCGACCGGATCGCCGCGATGTCGGAGCGGTTCGGCTTCGGCCACAAGCTCGACATCGAGCTGCCGGGGGAGAAACCCGGCCTCGTGCCGACGCGCGAGTGGAAGCTCGCCATGATCGGCGAGCCCTGGCAAGGCGGCGAAACGCTGGTTGTCGGTATCGGCCAGGGCTATCTGCTCACCACGCCGCTCCAGCTTGCGGTCATGGTGGCGCGCATCGCCAACGGCGGCATCGCGGTCGAGCCGCGCATCCTGGGAGAGGCCATCCGCGACGGGCAACCGCTGGCTCGGGAACCGAAGACCTTCCCCGCGATGGGATTCTCGCCCACTCATCTCGACATCGTCCGCGAGGGCATGCTCAAGGTCGTGAACGACCCCAAGGGCACGGCCTATCGCGCGCGCATCGAGGAGCCGACGCTCGCCATGGCCGGCAAGACCGGCAGCGTGCAGGTCAAGCGGATTTCCGAGCGTGAGCACCGCACGGGCGTGATCAAGAACGAGGACCGCCCGTGGGAGGATCGCGACCACGCGCTCTTCGTCGCTTACGCGCCGCTGGAGCGGCCGCGGTACGGTGTCGCCGTCGTCGTGGAGCACGGCGGCAGCGGCGGCTCCGTGGCAGCGCCCATCGCACGCGACATCCTGCGCGAGGTGCAGCGTCGCGATCCGTCGGCGCGCCCTCCTTCGCCGGCGCCCGTGCCACGATTCAAAGAGAACGCCTGATGGCACAGCTGGAGATCGGCAGGCAACAGGGCCTTCGCATCGCCGAGCGGCTGCTCAAGCTCGACTGGTTCCTGGTCGTCCTCGTCTGCACGATCAGCGCGGTCGGCATCGGGATGCTGATTTCCGCCTCGGGCGGCTCGACCGAGCCGTGGGCGTCGCGCCAGATGGTGTGGTTCGGCGCGGGCCTCATCGTGATGCTCGCGGTGGCCATCGTCGACATCGGCTTCTGGCTGCGCGCCGCGTACACGATCTACGGTATCGCTTTCGCCCTGCTGGTCAGCGTCGAGCTGCTCGGCGCGGCTGGCAAGGGCGCGCAGCGCTGGATCGACATCGGCGTCATCCAGCTTCAGCCGTCGGAGCTCATGAAGATCGCGATGGTGCTGGCGCTTGCGCGCTACTTCCACGGTGTCGCCCTGGACTCGCTCGGCCACATTCGGACCTACATTCCGCCGCTGCTGATGATCCTCGCACCCGCTGCGCTGATCCTGCGCCAGCCCGACCTCGGGACCGCGCTGCTGGTCGCGCTCGGCGGCGGAATCATGCTGTTCCTGGCCGGGATCAAGGCGTGGAAGATCGGCGTGGGCATCGTGCTCGCGCTCGGCTCCGGCCCGGTCGCCTGGCAGTTTCTGCACGACTATCAGAAGGAGCGCGTCCTCACGTTCTTCGATCCGGAAGCGGACCCTCTGGGCGCGGGGTATCACATCCTGCAATCGAAAATCGCGCTGGGCTCCGGCGGCCTCTTCGGCAAGGGGTATCTGCAGGGGACCCAGAGCCACCTCAATTTCCTGCCGGAGAAGCAGACCGACTTCATCTTCACGATGATGGCGGAGGAACTGGGGTTCTTCGGCGTGGCCGGCGTCCTGCTGCTGTACCTGGGGATCGCCACCTATGGCGTGGTGATCTCGACCCGAAGCAACAACCATTTCGGCCGCATGCTCGGCATGGGGATCACGGTCACGTTCTTCTTCCACGTCTTCTTCAACGTCGCCATGGTGATCGGACTGATCCCCATCGTCGGCCTGCCGCTGCCGCTCATCTCCTATGGCGGAAGCGCCATGCTGAGCCTGATGCTGGGTCTCGGGCTGTTGCTCTGCGTCGGCGTCCACCGCGACGAGGTCATCACGCGCCGCCCCGGCGCCGCCTCGTCGTAGGTCCGCCGGCCACCTCGGGTCGCGTGAGAGCGCGTCCGTTCTTGACGGACACGCGGCAGGCCGCGACAGCGGCCCGCCGCGAATGCGGCGCGCCCGCGCAGGCGCCGGCCGCAGGCCGGCTGCCGTGAGCGACAAAGAATCGGAGCGTTTCCGTCTAAAACGGAAACGCTCTAGACGACGGTGGCCTCCACGCCGCCCAGCCCCTCGATCTCGTAGACGAAGCGATCGCCCGCATCGGGGAACTGCGTCGCCAGCGTGCTCCCGGTCATCACGATCGTGCCGGCCGCGAGCGCGGTCCCCCTCGAGGCAAGCTGGCCCGCGAGCCAGACCAGCGAGTGCAGCGGATTTCCCATGGCGGCACCGGTGACCGCCGAGGACGGAAGGGCGTCGTTGACCCGCAGCGAAACCGCAGTGCTGGCGAGATCCAGCGTGCGCCAGTCGGCGCGGCGCGGCCCCAGCACGACCCCGGCGCACCATGCATTGTCCACGAGGATGGAGGGAGCGTCGACGTCGTCGTGGTCCGCATGGCGGTCCTCGATCAGCTCGAATGCGGGCATGCAGGCCGCAACACGGGCAACCGCATCGTCGAGGGAGAACGGCGCATCCTCGGGCCGGAAGTCGGTGCCGATCTCCACCGCAAGCTCGAACTCGATCCCGAGGCGGCCGTAATGGCTAAGCGCGATCCGGGCGGGCGAGCGGTGCACCCCGCTCTCGAAAACCACCCCGCTGATCGGCTGGTCGCTCCCGTACATCGTCTGGATGGCCTCCGAGGTGAGGCCCACCTTGTAGCCGGCGGGCCTGCCCCGCCCGGCCTCGACCCAGCGCCGGACGAGCAGCTCTTGCACGCGATAGCCTTCGGCGAGCGAAGAGGGCCGGTCGGCGCCCCGCAGGCGGCGGAAGGGCCGGCCTTCGGCGTGCTCGGCGAAGAGCCGCTCGGCAAGCGCAGCCGCCGACTCATGGCTCTGGCTCATGCAGATGCTCCCCGTCGTTCCGGGCGCACAGGGCGCCGCGATCCCGCTCAGCCGGGCAGGACCGGAGTCAACCAGCCGTGGTCGTCGTTGGAGCGGCCGTTCACGATATCGACGAACCGCCGCTGTATGCGCCGCGTGACCGGGCCGATCCCGCCAGGGCCGATCTCGATGCGGTCGACGGAGCGGACCGGCGTGATCTCTGCTGCGGTGCCCGAGAAGAACAGCTCGTCGGCGCAGTAGAGCAGCTCGCGCGGCATCGGGCCTTCGCGAACCGCTATGTCGAGATCGGCCGCGATCGTCAGCACTGCATTCCGCGTCACGCCCGAGAGGTTGCTGCCGTCGATGGGCGGTGTCAGCACGGTGCCGTCCATCACCGCGAAGAGGTTCTGGCCGCTGCCCTCGCTGATGAGCCCGTCGTGGGTGAGCGCGATCGCCTCGACGAAGCCGTTGGTCATCGCCTCCAGCTTGATGAGCTGCGCGTTGTTGTAGTGCCCGGTCGCCTTGGCCATGCCGGGAAAGGTGTTGGGCGCAGCCCGGCTCCACGACGACACGCAGACGTCGACGCCCTTCTCCAGCGCGTCGTCGCCGAGATAGGCGCCCCACTCCCAGGCCGGAATCCAGGTCTCGATCGGGCTGCCGATGCCGTCCATCCCGATCGCGCCGTAGCCGCGCATGATCACCGGCCGGATGTAGCAGTGGCGGAGCCCGTTGCGCCGGATCAGGGCGAAGCAGGCCTCCGTCAGCTCCGCGTCGCTGTAGGCGACCTCCATGCGGTAGATGCGCGCCGAATTGCGGAGCCGCTTCAGGTGCTCCGGCAGCCGGAAGACGGCGGGTCCGCGCGCGGTGTCGTAGCAGCGGACGCCCTCGAAGACCGAGGAGCCGAATTGAACGGCGGTGGACAGGATATGGACCGTGGCGTCCTGCCAGCGAACGAATTCCCCGTCGCGCCAGATCCACTCGGTCTCCTTGATCGTGCTCATCGTCTCTCCGGCAGACTCTTACTTGAAGGCGGTCGCAGATGTTAGTTGAGGGCGGGCCGGGCGGCTATCCTCGTCGTCTCAGTGGGAGTCTGCACCTGCCCCCTTGTTTCGCCAGGCGCCCTCCGCAGATAAGGTGGGGGGTGCCGCAGCGGCAGTTGCCGGCCCTGACCTGCTGCGCATCGAGCACGAGGCTCCGGGCATCGTGCAGATACACGCCGAGGCGAACGGGAGTCCCGATGAAGCAATGGTACGTGGTCCATACGCGGCCCCATCAGGAGCAGCGAGCCGAAGTAAACATGGTGCGCCAAGGATATCGGGTCTGGCTGCCCGTGATGGAGCGCTCGCGCAGGCGGGCGAAGCGCATCGAGACGGGGCACGCACCGCTGTTTCCCGGCTATCTGTTCGTCGAACTCGACGTAACGCTCGAGCCGTGGCGCGCGATCAACGGCACCTTCGGAGTGAAGCGGCTTCTCGCAGACGGCCCGCGCCCGCAGCCGCTGCCGGAGGAGTTCGTCACAGCGCTGCGCGAGGCGACCGGCACCGACGGCCTGAGCACGCCGGCAGTCCCCGACTTGCAGCCGGGCGATGCCGTCACGATCGCTGCCGGCCCCTTCGTGGAGTGCGCGGCGGTCGTGCTGCGTCTCGCGCCGCGTGAACGGGTCGAGGTGCTGCTGGATGTGCTGGGCGGCCGGGTTCCGACGCGTCTTCCCAAACGGGCCGTCGTCTCCGCCGCCTGAGCGAACGGCCGGCGCGCCGGGCGCTGTAGCGGAACGAACGCGGCCATGATTGTCGGGAAGACTGCGAGGGACACCGCCCGGCTCTTCCGGCACTTCTTCGTGGCCTATCCGGCGCGCAGCACGCTCATGCTGCTGGCGATCACGGCGGCGGCTCTCGCCGAGGGCGTGGGGATCGCGGCGTTGCTGCCGATGATCGGCCTGGTGATCGAGGCCGAGGGCGCGGGCGGCATGCTCACGCGGTACGTCGAGCAGGTCTTCGCTTTCGCCGGCCGGGACGTGTCCCTCGGCGGGCTGCTGGTCCTGATCGTCGCCGCCATGGCGCTCAAGGCGCTGCTGATGCTGCTCGCCATGACGCAGGTCGGCTACTCCGCGGCCCACGTCGCGATGAAACTGCGGCTCGCGTTCATCCGCGCGATTCTGCGGGCGCGCTGGCTGCACTTCATCGACCGGCGGACGGGCGACCTGGCAAGCGCGGTCAGCATCGAGCCGACGCGCACGGCCGACGCCTACGTCGGCGCCTGTCACGTTCTGTCGGGCGCGATTCAAGTCGTGATTTTCTTGGCAGTTTGCATGGCGATATCTTGGGAAGTTTCGCTGCTCGCCCTCGCCGCCGGCACCTTCGGCATGATCGTACTGAACCGGCTCGTCACCATAGGCCGTCGCGCCGGCCAGAATCAGACCGACCTGCAGAAATCCTTCATGTCGCGCCTCCTGCAGGGCTTGGACGGCATGAAGCCGCTGAAGGCCATGGGGCGCGAGGGAAGCATGCGGCCCCTGTTCGAAGGAGACATTCGCGGCCTCAACAGGGCACAGCGAACCATCGTCGTCAGCCAGGAGGCTTTGGTAGAGTCGTACGAGCTCATCCGTGCCTTCGCGGTGGCTGGGGGTCTCTATCTCTTCGTAGCGGTATGGGACCAACCGGTGGATGGATTGCTGGTGCTCGCGCTGCTCTTCGTGCGCGTCATGCAAAAGGTGAGCACCGCGCACGGCGAGTATCAAGTCGCGGCGGCCAACCAGCCGGCGTTCGCATTCCTGCAGTCCACGATCGCGGCGGCGGAAGAGGCGGAGGAGCCACGCCTGGGGAGCACGGCGCCACAGCTCGCTTCCGCCATCTCATTCCGGGACCTGAGCTTCTCCTACGGCCGCGAGAATGTCCTGGAGAACGTCTCGATGACGCTGCCTGCCGGGGCATTCATCGCCGTTGCCGGCGCTTCGGGCGCGGGCAAGACCACCGTCGCCGATCTGATCATCGGGCTGCTGCGGCCCCAGAGCGGCGACGTGTGGATCGATGACGTGGCGCTCGGAGAGGTCGACGCGCGCGCGTGGCGCCGCATGATCGGCTACGTGCCCCAGGAGACCTTTCTCTTCCACGACACGGTGATGGCCAACGTGACGCTCGGCGAACCCGGCATTTCCGGAGACGACGTGGAGACAGCGCTACGCCGCGCCGAGGCGTGGGACTTCGTCGCTGCGTTGCCGGACGGCATGGACACGGTGGTTGGTGAGCGCGGCGCGCGGCTTTCCGGGGGCCAGCGCCAACGCATCGCCATCGCCCGGGCGCTGGTCCGCCATCCCGCTCTGCTGATCCTGGATGAGGCCACCACCGCGCTGGACCCGGAAACGGAAGCCGGCATCGTGGCCACTGTCAAACGCCTGACCGGCAAGCTCACGGTGCTCTCGATCTCGCATCAGCCGGCGATGCAGGAGGCTGCGACCGTCGTCTACCAACTGGACAACGGGACCGCCGCTCGGCAAGACAACGGCAATCCGGCCCTCGGCGGGTTATCGTCAAGCGGCCGCGGAGTGGCGTAGGGCGGGTGCGCAGCGCCTGACCCCTAACTCTTGCCGCGGTAGATGCCGATGACCGTGTCCAGCATGGAGAGCGCGTCGCCGCGCGGGCGCTGGAAGCTGTTGCGGCCGATGATCGAGCCGCTGCCGCCGCCCGCGTGGATGGCGCGGACCTCGCCGAAGAGCCCCTCCAGCCCCTTGGCGGCACCGCCGGAGAAGACCACGAGCCGGCGGCCGGCGAACGCCGCCTGCATGACGTGAGCGATGCGCTTCTCCAGCGTCTCCGCTTCCACGCCGGCGGCGCGGTAGGCCTTGGCCGCGGCCTCCTGCTCCAGATGCGCGGCCGGCGGCTTGACCTTGATGATGTGAGCGCCGGCGAGCGCGGCCATGTGGGCGGCATAGGCCACCACATCGAGCGCGGTCTCGCCCTCCTTCGAGAGCGCGCCGCCCCGCGGGTAAGACCAGACGACCACCGCGAGCCCGTGCGCCTTCGCCTCCGCCGCGAGCGCGCGGATCTCCTCCATCATCTCGTACTGATGGTCGGAGGCGGGATAGATGGTGAAGCCGATCGCCGAGCAGCCCAGCCTGAGCGCGTCGCGCACCGACCCGGTCACCGCCTGATCCTTGGCCGAGCCCAGCGAGTTGGCGTTGTTGACCTTGAGGATGGTCGGGATCGCGCCGGCGAAGCTGTCGGCGCCCGACTCGATCATGCCGAGCGGGCTCGCGAACGCGTTCAGACCGGCGTCGATGGCGAGCCGCCAGTGGTAGTGCGGATCGTAGGCCGGCGGGTTGGGCGCGAAGCTGCGGGCCGGCCCGTGCTCAAAACCCTGATCCACCGGCAGGATCACCATGCGCCCGGTGCCGCCGAGGCGGCCATGCATCAGGATGCGGGCGAGGTTGGCCTTCGTGCCCGGATTGTCACTCTCGTACCAGGAGAGAATCTCTCTGACTCGCCGCGTGATTCGCATGACCGCATCCTGACCGAAGCGTGGCTCATTGAGCCTCGTTTATAGCTGGCTGGCGCGTCGATTCGCCAGATAATCCGCGCTCTCCCGCTCAGGGTCGCTGCAACGGGCGAGATCGAGCGCTCTCCGGCCCGGCCCGGCGGTGACGAGCCGCCGTCCCTCCGCAGCGGCGATGGTCTGGAGCGTCTTGCGCATGGCGCCGCGGCCGGTGAAGGCCACGCCGGGGAAGCCCCGGCTCAGCGCCTCGTGGGCGAGCACGCCGCTGCCGCCGCAGTCGATGACCACGTCGTGGTCGGCCTCCGGCACCGCCTCAGCAGCCTTCTCGAAGACCGTGCCGAGGAAGCCCAGTCCAGCGTAAGACGCGGCACCCGGCGCCGACCAGAGAGTCACCGGAATCCCTGCTGCCGCAGCCGTCCTGAGCGCACCGATGGCGTGGCTCAAATCGTGTACGACGATAGCGGGCCGGCGCGCGCTCATGGCCCACTTACGGGCCGCCCGCCTCTAGCGCGGCGACTCCCGGGAGCGTCCGCCCCTCCAGCCATTCGAGGAAGGCGCCGCCGGCGGTGGACACATAGCTGAAGGCGCCGAGCACGCCGGCACCCTGCAGCGCCGCTACCGTGTCGCCGCCACCGGCCACGGAAAGCAGCGTGCCGGCCTGGGTGAGCCGGGCAGCCGCGCGCGCGCACGTCGCCGTCGCGCGGTCGAACGGCTCGACCTCGAAGGCGCCCAGCGGACCGTTCCACACGAGCGTGCGCGATTCGGCCAGCGCCGCTTCGATCCGCGCACAGGTCTCGGGCCCGAGGTCGAGGATCATGCCGTCCGCCGGCACGTCGCCTGCCGGTATGGCGGCGCTCTCGGCGCCTTCCCTGAATTCCCGCGTCACCACCACGTCGGTGGGCAGGACGATCTCGCACCCGGCGCCCGCCGCCTCCCCCATGATGCGGCGCGCGTCGTCGGCCAGGCCGGGCTCGTGGAGCGATGCGCCCACGGCAACCCCTTGCGCGTGGAGGAAGGTGTTGGCCATGGCGCCGCCGATGACGAGGCGGTCCACCCGGCCGATCAGGTTGGCGAGGACCGCGAGCTTGGTCGAGACCTTCGCGCCCCCGACGACCGCGATGACGGGCCGCTCGGGCGTTTCCAGCGCCTTGCCGAGCGCCTCCAGCTCCGCCTGCATGAGGCGCCCCGCCGCGCTCGGCAGGCGGGACGCCACGGCGGTGGTGGACGCATGGGCCCGGTGAGCGGCCGAGAACGCATCGTTGACGTAAACATCGGCGAGGCGGGCGAGACCATCGGCGAAGGCAGGATCGTTCGCCTCTTCGCCCGCGTGGAAGCGCAGGTTCTCCAGCAGCGCCACGTCACCGGGCGCGAGGGCCGCCACTGCCCCTTCCGCCTCCGCACCGATGCAATCGGGGACGAAGCGCACCGGGCGGCCGTCCAGCGCCTGCGAAAGCGGCTCGGCGAGGGGCCCGAGCGACATGGCCGCCACGGGCCTGCCCTTGGGCCGGCCGAAGTGCGAGGCGACGATGACCCGCGCGCCGCGCTCTGCGAGTTCCCTCAGCGTCGGCGCCACCCGGTCGATCCGCGTGGCATCGCCCACGGCGCCGCCTCGCATCGGCACATTCAGGTCCACGCGCACGAGGACGCGCTTGCCCGCGACCTCGATATCGTCGAGCGTTCTGAACGCCGTCATGGCGCTCGCGGCGGGGCCGGCTCCGTCACAGCGATCCCAGATGGGCGGCGACATCGCCCATCCGGTTCGAAAAACCCCATTCGTTGTCGTACCACGAGAGCACGCGGCCGAGCGTGCCGTCGACCACGGCGGTCTGTCCCGCATCGACGATCGAGCTTTCCGGCCGATGGTTGAAGTCGACCGAGACCAGCGGCTCCTCGCTGAAGGCCAGCACGCCTGCCATGGCGCCGGCGGCGGCGCTCGCCACCGCCTCGTTGATCTCATTCACCGAGGTCGGCCGCTTGGCGACGAAGTTGAGATCGACCATCGAGACGTTGGCGGTGGGTACGCGGACCGCGGTGCCGTCGAGCTTGCCGGCGAGCGCGGGCAGCACGAGGCCCACGGCCCGCGCAGCGCCGGTGGAGGTGGGGATCATCGAGCCCGCCGCGCCCCGCGCGCGCCGCAGGTCCTTGTGCAAGGTGTCGAGCACCGGCTGATCCAGCGTGTAGGCGTGGACCGTGGTCATGAAGCCGCTCTCGATCCCGATGGCGTCGTGCAGCACCGAGGCGACCGGCGCCAGGCAGTTGGTGGTGCAGGACGCGTTGGAGACGATGCGGTGCTCCGCCGTGAGCGCCCGGTGGTTGACGCCGTAGACCACGGTGAGGTCGGAATCCGTGCCGGGCGCCGAGATCAGCACCGCCCGCGCGCCCGCCTCCAGATGCGCCGCCGCCTTCTCCCGCGCCGTGAAGATCCCGGTGCATTCCAGCGCCACGTCGATGCCGAGACCGGCCCAGGGCAGCTTCGCGGGGTCGCGCTCGTTCAACACCTGGATCGGCCCCGCGCCGATATCGATGGAGCCGTCCGCCACCTCGATCGTGCCGGGGAAGCGCCCGTGGACGGAGTCGTAGCGCAGCAGGTGCGCATTGGTCTCCACGTCGCCCAGGTCGTTGAGGGCGACGACGGCGAGATCGGTGCGGCCGGATTCGTGAATGGCGCGCAGAACGTTGCGGCCGATCCGCCCGAATCCGTTGATGGCGATGCGAACCGTCATGCTCCCTCCGATTACTGAGATGCTGCGGTCGTTCGGAGCACTCTACAGCCGGGCCTTGGCTGCGGCGACGACGGCGTCGGCCGTGATGCCGAAGTGGGCGTAGAGGTCCTTGGCGGGCGCAGAGGCCCCGAATCCCTGCATTCCGACGATGGCGCCGGCGGGGCCCACGTAGCGCTCCCAGCCGAGGGGGCTCGCGGCCTCGATCGCGATCCGCACGGTATCGGCGCCGCCCAGCACGCCTTCGCGATAGGCGGGCTCCTGCTCGTCGAAGAGCGCCCAGCAGGGGAGCGAGACCAGCCGCGTCGGCACGCCGTCCGCCTCCAGCGTCTGCCGCGCCTCGTCGGCGATCGCGCATTCCGAGCCGGTGGCGAGCAGGACGACACGGGGTGCCTCGCCGCTAGCCTCGCGCAGCACGTAGCCGCCCCGCGCGGAGGCGTTTCCTGAGCCGTCGCCGCCCCCGCCCGCGCGCAGGCACGGCACGCCCTGCCGCGTGAGCGCCAGCACCGAGGGGCGCCCGGCGCTGCCCAGCGCGAGCTCCCAGCACTCGGCGGTCTCGACGGCGTCGGCCGGCCGGAACAGCAGGAGGTTGGGCATCGCCCGCAGGCTCGCCAGATGCTCGATCGGCTGATGAGTCGGGCCGTCCTCGCCGAGACCGATGGAATCGTGGGTCATCACGTAGATGACGCGTAGCCCCATGAGCGCGGAGAGGCGCAGCGCCGGCCGGCAGTAGTCGGTGAAGGTGAGGAAGGTGCCGCCGAAGGGAATGACGCCGCCGTGGAGCGCCATGCCGTTCATTACCGCGCCCATGGCATGCTCGCGCACGCCGTAATAGAGGTAGCGGCCGCCGTAGTCGCCGGGCGTGATCGGCGCAAGTTCGTCGGTCTTCGTGCCGTTGGAGCCCGTGAGGTCCGCCGAGCCACCGATGAGGCACGGCAGCGCAGCGGCAATCGCGCCGATCGTCCGCTTGTTCGCCACCCGCGTCGCGATGGTGGGCGCCTCCTCGGCGAGGGTTCGCTTCAGGCCCGCGAGCGCCTCCGTGAGGCCGGCCGGGAGATCGCCCGCCACGGCGGCGTCGAAATCCGCCCGGCGGCGCTCGTCGAGCACGGCATGGCGCGCCTCCCAGGCCGCTCTCGCGTCCCTGCCCCGTTCGCCGACGGCGCGCCAGGCGGTAAGGATCGCGTCAGGCACCGTGAAGGGCGCGTGGGGCCAGCCCAGCCCGTCGCGGGTGCCCGCGATCTCGTCGGCACCGAGCGGCGCGCCGTGGCTCGCGGCGGTCCCGGCCTTCGTCGGCGCGCCGTAGCCGATCACCGTGCGGCATTCGATCATCGAGGGCCGGGGCTCGGCCTTGGCCGCAGCGATCGCCGCCGCCACCGCCTCCGGATCGTGGCCGTCGACGCGCTGCGTGTGCCAGCCGGCGGACTCGAATCGCGTGCGCGCGTCGTCGGAGAACGCGAGGCTGGTGGGCCCGTCGATGGAGATGTCGTTGGAATCGTAGAGCACGATCAGGCGATCCAGCGATAGATGGCCGGCAAGCGAAATCGCCTCCTGGCTGATGCCCTCCATCAGGCAGCCGTCGCCGCACGCCACGTAGGTGTGGTGGTCCACGAGGCCTGCGCCAAAGCGGGCGGCCATGCTGCGCTCCGCCAGCGCCATGCCGACCGCGTTGGCAAGGCCCTGGCCGAGCGGGCCGGTGGTGGTCTCGATCCCGGCGGCGTGCCCGTACTCCGGATGGCCGGCGGTGCGGCTCCCGAGCTGGCGGAAGTTGCGGATCTCGCCGATATCGATATCCGGATAGCCGGTCAGGTAGAGCAGCGCATAGAGCAGCATCGAGCCGTGCCCGTTGGAGAGCACGAAGCGGTCCCGGTCGGGCCAGTCGGGGCACGCCGGGTCGAACTTGAGGAAGCGGCCGAAGAGCACGGTCGCGACATCGGCGAGGCCCATGGGCATGCCGGGATGGCCGGAGCGCGCCTGCTCCACCGCGTCCATCGAGAGCGCGCGGATCGCGTTCGCCATATCCGTGTGAGCGACGCGCGGTGCGCGCCCTTCAGCCGATGTGGAAGGCATGGGGCCCCGTCCTGTGCCGCGCCGTCGCGCCGGGAAGTGGGCGCACCATGCCCCCCGCCGGGGTAGGCGTCAACCGCGCTGGAACGCCGCTTCAGAACGACGAGTTGGGCGTATTGAGGAAGGCGATTTCCTCCGCCGTCGAGGCCCGCCCGAGCGCCTTGTTGCGGTGCGGATAGCGCCCGAAGCGGTCGATGATCGCCTTGTGCTGCAGCTCGTAGTCGAGGCTCCTGGGATCGTCCAGCGATTCGAAGAGGGCCACGGCGATCTCGTGGATGCGGGGCGATTCGCTGTGCTCGTAGGGCATGTAGAAGAACTTGCGCTGCTCCGGCAGCACCGCATGGTCGGCGCCCGCACGCAAGGCCTCCTGCGCGAGCGCCAGCGCCATGCCGTCGCAGGCGAAGGCTCTGGGGTCCTCGCGGTAGAGGTTCCGGGAGAACTGGTCGAGCACGACGATCTCGGCGAGGCGGCCGTCGGGCCCCTCACGCCAGTCGTGGAGCTCGCCGAGCGCGGCGCTGGCGTGGAGAGCGCCGAACTCGCTGCGGATCGCCGCGTCGAAGGCGGGCTCCTTGGCCCACCAGTCATCGGGGCCGTGGCGTTCGAACCAGAACGAGAGAACCTGCTCTATCATCCCTGCCTCACTCCGCGTTGCCTGCGATCAGCACCCGCGCCTGCTCGAGCTGTGCCGGCGTATCGACGCCGAGCGGGACCGTCTCCACGAACGCGACCTCGATGCGCATTCCGTCCTCGAGCACGCGGAGCTGCTCCAGCCGTTCGCGCCGCTCCAGCGGGCTGGGCGGAAGCGAGACGAAGCGGGCGAGCGCGTCCCGCCTGTAAGCATAGAGGCCGATGTGGTGCCAGAGCGGCCCGTCGCCCGTGGGCGCGGCCGCGCGGGTGAAATAGAGCGCGCGGCCCTGGGCGCCGCCCGGCTGGCACGAGACCACAGCCTTGACCACGTTCGGATCGTCGCGCTCTGCCGGATCGGCGATCTCGGCCGCGAGCGTGCCGACGTCGACCGCAGGGTCGGCCAGGAGCGCCAGCGCTTGCGCCGGCAGTGCCGGGTCGATGGTGGGCAGGTCCCCCTGCAGGTTGACGACGGCATCGTGCTCAACCCCCGGATCGACTGCCTGCAGCGCCTCGTAGATGCGGTCGGAGCCCGAGGCGTGATCGGGGCGGGTGAGCACCGCGCGCCCGCCTGCGCGCTCGACCGCATCGGCGATGGCGGGCTCGGCGCAGGCGACGACCACGGGGCCGATGGCCGCGGCCTCGGCGCGCTCCAGCACGTGCACGATCATGGGCCGGCCTTCGATCACGGCGAGCGGCTTGCCGGGCAGCCGCCGCGAGGCCATGCGCGCCGGAACGAGCACGATCGGGTTGCGGGGCGGCGGCCGGGTTGCGGCGGACGCGCTCATCCGACACCTCTCGCCCGCGTCATCATGCCGCGATTCTCCATCATCGCCCTGCCAGATAAGGCGCCGGGCCGCGCTTGTCGAGGAGGATCGACGAGAGGGCACCGGATGGTTGGACATGGCCGGTCGAAGGGGCTAATCTCGCGGCCTGTCGGCTCCCGACGCTCCGGTTCCACCCACTCCAACGGGCGGCATGAACACCTACGAGCTGAACAAGGTCTTCGGCGCGATCCTCTTTGCGGGTTTGACCGCGATGACGGCGTGGCTCATCTCGCTCGCGGCCTTCGGCAAGCTCGAGCACAGCCACCACGAGCGGGTGATCCACTACGTGGTGGAGGGGCTGGAGCAGGACGACGCCATGCACGACGAAGCGGCGACGGGCGAGCCCGAGATGCCGGCGATGTCGCTCGCGGAGCTGCTGGCCGACGCCGACGTCGCCAAGGGGCAGAAGGTGTTCAAGAAGTGCGCCGCCTGCCACACCGTGGACGAAGGCGGAAAGAACAAGGTCGGGCCTAATCTCTGGAACATCGTGAACCGGCCCATCGCGACGCACGAGGGCTTCAGCTACTCCGACGCCATGGCGGCGTTGGAGGGCACCTGGGACTTCGAGCGCCTGGACCAGTTCACCGCCGACCCGAAAGGCACCGTGCCGGGCACCAAGATGGCCTTCAAGGGCGTCTCCAAGGACGGCGACCGCGCCAACGTCCTCGCCTACCTTCGCACCCTCAGCGCGGCGCCGGCGGACCTGCCGACCGAATAGCCCGCGCGCCGCGGCCCCGTTCTCACCCCGTCTGAATCAGACGATAGCGGTCCGCCTCCAGAACGAGGCAGGTCAGCACGTTGGTGGCGAAGGCGCCGGTGTCGATGCCGATGCGGTTGGGGCAGACCTGCGCCTCGTTCACGATGGTGTGGCCGTGCACGACGACATGGCCGTGGTCGGCAGTCGCATACAGAAAGTCGTCGCGGATCCAGATCAGATCGTCGGGCGTCTGCTCGGCGAGCGGAACGCCGGGCCTGACGCCGGCATGGACGAAGAGATAGCCGCCGGCCTCGTGATAGAGATCGAGGGTGCGCAGGAAGGCCCGGTGCGACGCGGGCAACGCCGCCGCCAAGTCCACCTGCATCGCCCGCAGCCGCGCCGGATTGTCCTCGCCGAGTCCCGCCCTGATGCCGTAGCTCGCCAGCGTCGCCGCCCCGCCGCAGTAGAGCCAGCTCGGCCCGACGCTTATGTCGGTGAGGAATTCCTCGAACCACTCCTCGTGGTTGCCGCGCAGGTGCACCCGCTCGAACTGGGGCAACGGGCGCGCGCATAGCCAGTCGATGACCCCGTGCGAATCGGGACCGCGGTCCACGTAGTCGCCGACGAACACGATCGTCGGGTGCGCCGGCGGCAGTACGCGCTGCTCCTCCTCGATCGCGGCGGCCAGCATCTTGAGCAGGTCGAGCCGGCCGTGGATGTCGCCGATGGCATAGAGCCGCTCGGCTTTGGGCGCTTGTGCAGGCGCAGGGCTCCACTCGGTGCGCCGGATGGACGGCTCCCGTTGCCTCATGAATAGGCGCATGACCACGTGCCTGCCCTCACAACCATCCCTGCTCCCGATAGTAGCGTGCGGCGCCGGGATGAAGGGGCGCCGCCAAGCCCTGCACCATCGCCGCAGGCTCGAGAGCGCCGAACGACGGGTGCGCGCCCTGCAACACGCCGAGACTTTCGAAGACGATCCTCACCACGTCGTAGACGAGATCGTCGGCGACATCGGCGCCGGTCACGAGCAGCAGGCCGTCGGGGCGCAGACCGAAAGCGCTCCGCAGGCCTGCCGCCGGCTCGTCCTCCCCCGCGCCTGAGCCTGCGACGGTCTCGTGCGCGCGCTCGGATCGTACGAAGGCGAACTCCATCAGGCCGATCTCGATGGCGCGGATGTTGAAGTCGGAGCCCGGCGCGGTGCGGGGAATGCAGCCGTACTTGTGGCCGGCGTGCTCGTCCACCAGTGAGCAAATTTGGCGGGCCGCCAGGGTCTCGACTCCGTCCGCCGCGCCGGCGCCGATCAGGACAATCTGCGTCGCCTTTGCCGAGGGCGCGGCAGCCGTGAGCAGAAGCGCTGCGGCAGCGAACGCGCCGAGCGCGATGCGGCGCGTCAGCACGGTCCGCTCCCTCTCCACGGGGCGCATGGCGGCCGGGCGGTCACTGGCGCGGGCCTACCTGACGAGGCGGGAGACGGCCTTGAACTCGGGCGTGCCGGCCGCCTCCAGCCATTCGAACACCACCATCTCGGTGGTCACACGCGAGAGTCCCAACGCCCCGAACCGCGCCAGCGCCGCCTTCTTGCTGGCGGGCGCGCGCGAGCTGCAGGCGTCGGCGACGACATGAACGGTGCAGCCCTGCGCGTCGAGATCGGCGGCCGTCTGCATCACGCAGACGTGACTCTCGACGCCGCAAACCACGATGTGATCGCGCCCCTCGGCCTTGAATCCATCGATCCGAGACGCGAAATCGAAATTGCGCGCGGCGCTGAAAGTCATCTTCTCGACCACCGCCGCGTCGTTGGGGAGCCGGCTTGCAATGGCATCGACGGTGGGACCAAGCCCCTTGGGATACTGCTCGGTGACGACCACGGGCACGTCGAGCTGCCGCGATGCCTCGATCAGGATGCCGGCCGCGCGGGTCACCGCGTCCGCGTCGGCGATGGCGGGCATGAGCCGCTCCTGCATGTCGATGACGACGAGGGCCGAACGCTCCCGTTGCAGCAGGGCGGGGCTGAGCTGCCGTGTCATGGTGGGCAATCCTGTCGCTTCGTCCGGGCAAGGCACGGTGGCCCAAGCTGCCGGCAGCCGCAACCCTGCGACCACTGGCACGGCTGCGGCGCGCGGTGATAGGGTCCACGCACTGGCGAAGAGAGCGGGTTATGCCTGAGGCTCACGGCAATGGAGCGCGAACCATTCGTATTGCGTGGGCGCTGCTCACGATGGCGGCGGCTCTCCTGGGCACGGCCTATCCGCTTGCGGCGGCCGAGCGGCTCGGCACTTTCGAGAGCGCCGAGCACCGCTTCCATCTGGTCAGGCTCGTGGAAGGGCTGGAGCATCCCTGGGGCCTCGCCTTCCTGCCGGACGGTCGCATGCTGGTGACCGAGCGCCCCGGCCGGCTCCGCATCGTCGCGGACGGCTGGCTCGTGCCCGAGCCGGTGGCGGGCGTGCCAGAGGTGTGGGCGGACGGCCAGGGCGGGCTGCTCGACGTGGCGCTGCACCCCGACTTCGCCGAGAACGGCCTGGTCTACCTCTCTTACGCGAGCCCGAGCGACGACGGCGACGATGCGGCGACCGGAGTCGCGCGCGGCAGGCTCGCGGGCGGGCGCCTTGAGGATGTCGAGGAGATCTACGTCGCCCTGCCCCGCGACGACGGCGGGCGCCACTTCGGCTCGCGCCTCGTGTTCGCCGACGGCTACCTCTTCGTCACCGCCGGCGAGCGCGGCGAAACCGACCGCGCCCAGGACCTGGGCGACCCGGCGGGCAGCGTCATCCGCCTCCACGACGACGGGAGCGTGCCAGACGACAACCCCTTCGTGGGGCAGACGGGCGCGCGGCCCGAGCTCTACTCCATCGGCCACCGCAACCCGCAGGGCATGGCGCGCGAGGCTTCGACGGGGCGGATCTACGCCATCGAGCACGGGCCCAAGGGCGGCGACGAGCTGAACCTGATCGAGACGGGCGTGAACTACGGCTGGCCGGTGATCACCCATGGCAAGAGCTACATGGGCTTCAAGATCGGCGAAGGCACCCACAAGGAGGGCATGGCCCAGCCGGTGCATTACTGGGTGCCGTCGATCTCGCCGTCGGGGCTGATGATCTACGATGGGGAGCGCTTCCCCGCGTGGCGGGGGAGCTTCTTCGCCGGCGCGCTCTCGGGCGAGCTGCTGGTGCGTCTGGAGGTCGCGGGCGGCAAGGCCGTGGTGGAGGAGCGCATGCTGGAAGACCTGGAGGAGCGCATCCGCGACGTGCGCCAGGGGCCCGACGGCCTTATCTACCTGCTCACCGATCACCCCGACGGAATGCTGCTCCGGCTCGAACCGGCCGATTAGGGAGCGTCCATGAAAATCACCGCAGTCACGCCGGTCTCGATCGGCCAGTTCCTGTTCGTGCGTGTCGAGACCGACGCCGGCATCACGGGGCTCGGCGAATCCGGCACCTGGGGGCATCTCGCGGCCTCGCGCGCGGCCATCGAGACCTTCGCCGGCCACCTCGTGGGCCAGGACCCGGGGCCCATCGAGCGCCACTGGAACCTCATGCACCGCTTCAGCCACTTCCAGGGCGCGGCGATCAACGGCGCCATCGCGGCAATCGACATCGCGCTCTGGGACATCAAGGGCAAGGCGCTGGGCGTCCCGGTCCATTCCCTCCTCGGCGGGCCGTGCCGGAGCCACGCCAGGGTCTACGGCCATGCCTACGGCAAGACCACCGACGAGCTGGTGGAGAACTGCGTCGCGCTGAAGGACGCCGGCTTCAATGCGGTGGGCCACATCAACCCCTTCCTCGACGAGCGCGAGGACGAGCCGTTCTTCGCTTCCCACGTGAGCCACATGAACCGGGCCGTGGAGACCGTACGACGCGTGCGCGAGGCGCTGGGCGACGAGGTCGACATGCTGCTGGAGCTCCACCGCAGGCTCACGCCCGCCGAGGCCATCGACTTCATCCCGCGCATCGAGCGCTATCTGCCCTACTGGTGCGAGGACCCGATCCGGCCGGAGAACCCGGACGCCATGGCCGAGGTGGCGCGCCGCGTGAACGCCCCCATTGCGACCGGCGAGCGCTACGCCTCTCTCCACGACTTCCGCGCCCTCTTCGCGCGCAACGGCGCGGGCTTTGCCCGCGTCGACGTGGCGCTCTGCGGCGGCATCACCGGCGCGCGCAAGGTAGCGGCGATGGCCGAGGCCCACCACGTCATGGTGGGGCCGCACAACCCGCTCTCGCCATTGGGTCTCGCCGCCTGCCTTCACCTCGCCGCGGCGATCCCGAACTTCGCGATCCAGGAGTACACCACCGGCTTCGAGGCGCTGAAGATGGAGACCAGCCTCGCCCTCCTCGGCTCGGACGTGGTGACGGGTGTGCCGCCGATGGAGGACGGCTTCGTCGCCATCCCCGACGTGCCGGGCCTCGGCGTCGCGATCGCGCCGGACGCGGCCGAGCGCCGCCCGCCGTTCCAGCGCCCGGTCACCATGCGCCCCCATCGCGACGGCTTTGTCGTCGATCAGTAGAGCGCGTCCGTCATCGACGGACGCGCGACAGGCCGCGACCGCGGCCCGCCGCAACTGCAACGCCCTCGCGGAGGCGCCCGCCGCAGGCCGGCTGCCGTGAGCGACAAAGAGTCAGAGCGTTTCCGCGTGAAACGGGAACGCTCGAGCCAGCCGCGCGATGCACGCGCGGCTGCGGCCCATGCGCTGGGGGCGATTCTGCGCCGGGGCCGCGCCCTCGACCAGGCGCTTGCCGACGCACCGGGGCTGGATGCGCTCTCGCCACGCGACGCTGCCTTCGCGCGTCTGCTGCTGCTGACGACGCTCCGCCGCCTCGGCCAGATCGACGCCTTCTTGGCCGGGCTCATGGAGCGCCCGCTGCCTGCGCGCCGCGGGGCGGTGCAGGACGTATTGCGGCTCGGGGTTGCCCAACTCGCATTTCTCGAGACGCCCGCGCACGCTGCGGTGGCGAGCACTGTCGCACTGACGCAGGGCCAACGTCTTGCGCCCTATCGCGGGTTCGTCAACGCAGTGCTGCGCCGGGCCTCCCGCGAGCATGGGGCGATCGCGGCACTCGACGGGCCCCGCCTCAACACACCCGACTGGCTCTGGCAGAGCTGGGCTCGGGCCTACGGCGAGGAGCGCTGCCGCGCCATCGCCGAATCCCACCTCCAGGAGCCGCCGCTCGACCTCTCGCTGGCCTCCGGCCCGGAGGACCGAGCCGAGGCGCTCCGCGCCGCGCTGGCCGCCGAGCGCCTGCCCGGCGGCACGCTCCGGCTGCGGGGCGCCGGCGCGGTGACACGGCTCAAGGGCTACGAGGCGGGCGCCTGGTGGGTGCAGGACGCGGCGGCGGCCCTGCCGGTCCGCCTGCTCGGCCCCGTCGCCGGCAAGCACGTCTTGGAGATCGGCGCGGCCCCCGGCGGCAAGACCGCGCAGCTCGCCGCCGCGGGCGCACGCGTCACCGCCGTCGACCGCTCCGCCGCCCGTCTTGCCCGGTTCAGGGAGAATTTGGCGCGACTCGGCCTGGAGGCCGAGATCGTCGAGGCCGATGCGCTGGACTGGCACCCGCCAGCGCTTGCCGACGCCGTGCTGCTCGACGTGCCGTGCACGGCGACCGGCACGATCAGGCGCCACCCCGATATTCCGCACGGCCGCAAGCCCGCCGATGTGGAGCGACTCGCCGCATTGCAGGGCCGGCTGTTGGCGCGCGCCGCCGGGATGCTGGCGCGTGGGGGGCTCTTCGTTTACGCGAGCTGCTCGCTTCAGCCGGAGGAATGCGAGCGCCAGGTGAGCGCATTCCTCGCGGTGGCGCCGGAATTCGCGCGCGTGCCGGTGCGCGCCGGCGAGCTTGCGGGCTTCAGCGAGGCCATCACGGCGGCCGGCGATCTGCGCACCCTTCCCTGCCATTGGGCGGAAGCCGGCGGAATGGACGGCTTCTACGCCGCCCGCTTGCGGCACCTTGGCTAAGCTGGTACCAGACCACGCCATGCAGCAGGAGCTTCGGATCGCGGCGTCCGTTCTGGCGGCCGATTTCTCGCGCTTGGGCGAGGAGGTGCGGGCGATCGCGGAGGCTGGCGCCGACTGGCTGCACGTCGACGTGATGGACGGCCACTTCGTGCCCAACCTGACCATCGGCGCGGGCGTGGTGGCTGCGCTCCGGCCCCACAGCACGCGCCCCTTCGACGTCCATCTGATGGTCACGCCGCCCGATCCCTATATCGAGCCCTTTGCCGAGGCCGGCGCCGACTGCATCACCGTTCATGCCGAGGCAGGCCCTCACCTGCACAGGACGCTCCAACGCATCAAGGGCATGGGCAAGCGCGCAGGCGTCGCGCTCAACCCGGCGACGCCCGCCCGCGCCGTCGAGCAGGTTCTGGACGATGTCGATCTGGTGCTGGTGATGAGCGTCAATCCCGGATTTGGCGGCCAGCGCTTCATCCCGAGCCAGCTCGGCAAGATCGAAGCGCTGAGGGCCCTCATCGACGCCAGCGGGCGCACCGTCGACCTCTCGGTCGATGGCGGGATCGACGAGCATACGGCGGGCCTCGCTTCGGGCGCAGGCGCCGATGTGCTGGTCGCAGGTTCTGCAAGCTTCGCCGGCGGCCGGTCCGAGTATCCTGGCAATATCGCGCGACTGAGAGCGGCGGGGGAGGCGGGGCGCACGGCCTCGCTCGGCGCCCGCGCAAAGCCGCGCGCAATCGGCGCGGCGGCCTCCTAGCCTCACCCATTTCCATGGACGCGAGGGACGAGCAGGTCTCGGGAGGCTTTCTCGGTGCCCTGCGGCGGCTGGGCCGTCGCGTGTCCGGACGGGGCAGAACGGACGAAGTTCCGCAACTGCTGCACCGGCCGCTCGACCTCGTGCCGGGCGTTACCGGGCGCGGCGAGGCGCTGGCCTCCGGCCTCTTCGACTTCGGCGGCCACGTCGTTCGCGCCGGCGAGGTCGGCGAGCGCGGCGCGGTGCCCTGGCGGCACAGGGGTGCCGGCGAATACTGGCTCGCCGAGCTCCACGGCTTTGCCTGGCTGCGCGATCTGCGCGCGGCCGGCACGGCCCAGGCGGCAGAGCGCGGCCGGGCGGTGGCGCTCGACTGGCTGCGGCAGCACCGCAGCATCGAGAGCGCCGCGATGGCGGCCTGGGGGCCCGAGGCTCTGGGGCGGCGCCTCTCGGCCTGGCTCGCCCACAGCGGGTTTCTGCTTGAAGGCGCGGACGACGAGTTCGCCCGGCGCTTCCATCGGGGGCTCGAACTCCAGGCCAGCCACCTGGCGCGTACCGCACGCAGCGCGGATGCAGGGCTGCCGCAGCTCGTCGCGGCCAGAGGGCTGATCGAAAGCGGGCTCTGCCTTGCGGGCGGCGAGCGGCGGTTTGCCCAAGGCCTCAAGCTCCTCGAAGCGGCGCTGGCGAGGCAGGGGGCAGGCAACGGCGATCAATTCGGCCGGAATCCGTCGGCGCACCTCGCGGCACTCTGGTGCCTCGCGGGGTTGCGAACGACCCTCGACGAGGGCGGGCACCCGGCTTCGCAAGCGCTCTCGGAGGGGATTGTCCGGCTCGCATCGGCACTGCGCCTTTTCCGCCACGGCGACGGGGGGCTCGCGCTCTTCAACGGCGGGGTCGAGGAAGAACGGGGCCTCATCGATCTCGCCCTCAGCCTGGTGCCGGCGGATGGCACCGCCGCCCCGCGCGACGCGCCCGATACCGGGTTCATGCGGATCGAGAACAAACACACCAGCCTGATCGCGGACACGGGCGCACCGGCAGTCACCGGACGCTGGGCTCATGCCGGAACGTTGAGCCTGGAGCTGAGCGCCGGGCCGGAGCGCCTCATCGTCAATTGCGGCGGTTGGCGTGGAAGCGACGATGCATGGCAGGAGGCCTTGCGCGCCACGGCGGCCCACAGCACGCTCGTCGTCGACGACACCAACAGCGCGACTCTCGGCGCCGACGGCACCATCGCGGACGGCCCGAACACGGTGAGGGTCGAGCGGCGCGATCGCGACGGCGCAACCTGGATCGACGCCAGCCACGACGGCTATCTGGACACGCTCGGCCTGATCCACAAGCGCAGGCTCTATGTGGGCGCCGCTGGCGCCGACGTGCGCGGCGAGGATTCGCTCACGCACCTCAGGAAGCGTCGGCGGCGCGGGCGAGAGTTCGCGCTGCGCTTTCACCTGCACCCCGACGTGCTCTGCGCGATGACCGAGGACCGCCGCTCGGTTCTGCTGCGGCTCCGCAGCGGCGCGATATGGCAGATGCGTGCCGCCGGCGCATCCATGAGCATCGACGAGAGCGTCTACGCCGGTGACGGCGCGACACGGCGGCACACCTCGCAGATCGCGCTGACGGGGCCGATCGAGGATGCAATCACGCTCAAATGGGCGTTCAAGTTCCTGCCGAAGGGCGGCTGACGGACCCGGCCGCACGACTCCGGAAACGCGAAACCCCCTTGCAAATAAGGCAACAATGGACCAACAAGGGGCCGGTCGGTTGCACGTGACCTTGATGTATCTTCGCTGACTGGCTCCAGCCGGGCCAAGCTACTCTAGAGACACGCTGCGCCCCGAACTCCCGCGACGCCGCAAGTTGCGGCGCGGGCGTGTAACTTTGCGAAAGGAGTAGTCATGGCGACTGGAACGGTGAAGTGGTTCAACTCGGTCAAAGGCTACGGCTTCATTCAGCCGAGCGATGGGTCCAAGGACGCGTTCGTCCACATCTCCGCCGTCGAGAGGGCGGGACTCACCAACCTGCGGGAAGGCCAGAAGGTCGAGTACGAGCTGACACCGGGCCGCGACGGCAGAGCGTCGGCCGAGAATCTGGTCGTTCTGGACTGAGTCCCGGCAGACCTCCCCCAAGAATCGCCGGCGGCAGGCGCCGCCGGCGATGCGGCGTTGTCTGTATGCGCGCGCGACGGGGAAGTCCGCGCCGCGCAGGCGGCCGGTTGCGCCCTGCGGCCACCGCCGCCAAGTCAGAAGGAATCGAATGGCACGCAAGCCCAACTATCGCTTTGCTCGCCTCGAGCGCGAGCGCAACAAGGCCGCGAGGAAGGCCGCCCGCGCCAAGCTGAAGGCCGAGCGGGCGGAGCTCAGACGGCAGGAGAAATCCGGCCAGGTGGTCGAGGGCGAGGACGCCGACGAGACAGCGGTGGACACGTCCGACAGTGCTTCGGACGACCCTGCTTCCGCAAGAGCGCAAGACGGGGAGCCCGCCTGATCGCGATCCCGCACCACCTTCAGCGCGGACTGTAGAGATCGCCCAAGCGGTTGGAGCATTCTCCGTAGCTCGGGCGCTGAACTCTCTTGCCCGTCACCGGACTTCGATCAGAAATAGCACTGTCAGGCTGCGAGGATGATGCGATGCGCGCTCGCAGCCGCTCCGAAGGCCAACGCCGCTCTTAGGTCTGCTTCGCTGAGGTAGGGATAGTCGGCGAGGATGTCCTCCTGTGGAACGCCCTCGGCCAGCATCTCCAGGATGTCAGCCACCCTAACGCGTGTGCCACGAATATGCGGCCGACCGCCACAGATTGACGTATCGACGTGGATTCGGGTGCGGACCTCCGGGTCGTTCACCGTGGTCATGCCGTACTCCTCGAACGGAGTTGTGAGGAAGACATAGGATACTGGAGCGAGACGGTTGCGTGTAGTTCTAGGCGGGAACCGTCGTGTCTGAGCCTCGATCCCTGCTCTTGCTCCAATCAGCCCCCGCCCCGGTGGGCCTTGGAGAGCCTGTCGGCGAGGCGGGTCGGTTCGGGCAGCCGATAGCGTGTCGTGCAGGCGAGGGTCAGGGCCACGGCGGTCTTCAGCGAAATCCGGTGGCCGGCCGAGACGTAGACCGGTTTCACCCGCTCGCGGGTCCGCAGTACCGTGCCGAGGCGCTCGAGGGGCTTTTCGCCCTTGCCGGCGAGGAGCCAGACGGCGTCGCCCCTCGCAGGCCCAGGCTCGTCGTGAGAGCCGGTGAGCCTCGACTTCGCCACCCCGATGGCGGGCGTCTCCAGCCAGAGGCCCAGATGGCAGGCGAGCCCGAAGCGGCGCGGATGGGCATAGCCGTGGCCGTCGCAGAGGATCAGGTCGGGTGCCGCCGACAGCTTCCCCAGGGCCTCCAGCAGGGCCGGCACTTCGCGGAAGGAGAGCAGCCCCGGCACGTAAGGGAAGGCTGTCGGGCGCTCGATAAGAGCCCGGTCGGTCGGTGCCAGTTCGGGATAGGAGAGCATCACCGCCGCCGCCCGGATCGTCCGCCCGCCGTCACCGAAGGCAGCGTCGACGCCGGCCACCCGCCTGATCGCCCGCCGGCCGCCGGGCCCGAAGCGATCCCTGCGTACCACGTCGCCGGCCAGCCTCTTCTGCAACGCAATCGCCTCGGCAGGCGACAGGTCCCACGCGTGAAGCGGCGGGCCTTCGTCCGGCCTCATTCCGCGCTGGTGCCGCCGAACGAAGGACCGTCCAGGGCCGTGCTCAGCCGTTCGCGCTTGCCCTGCTTGCGGGTCGCCACCACGGCCAGCAGCGGCGGGACGATCAGCAGCGTGAGCACGGCCGAGAGCGCCAGCCCGCCGATCACGACGGAGCCCAGCCCGCGGTAGAGCTCCGAGCCTGCGCCGGGGAACAGCACCAGCGGCAGCATCCCGAACACGCTGGTGAGCGTCGACATGAAGATCGGCCGGATCCGGTTCCTGGTCGCCGTCGTGATCGCGTCGGCAACCGCCATCTCTTCTTCGCGCATGTGGAACAGGGTCTGGTGGACGAGCAGAATCGCGTTGTTGACGACGATGCCGACCAGGATAACGAAGCCCAAGAGGGTCAGCATGTCGAGCGGCTGGAACTGATAGGTGTTGACCGCCGCGAGCCCGAGCACGCCGCCGGCGGCAGCGAGCGGAACCGAGAGCATGATCACCAGCGGATAGACGAAGCTCTCGAAGAGCACGGCCATGATGAGGTAGACGATCGCGATGGCGACCACCAGATTGATCGCCATCGCATCCCACGTGGCCTCAAGGTCGTCGGCGGTGCCGGACAGCCGGATCTTCACACCCGGCGGCAGCCCGCGACCCTCCAGCGCCTGCACGACGCCACTCTCCAGTCTCTCCATCGCGACTTCGAGGGGAATGTCTGCAGCGGGGCGGATCTCCAGCGTGATCGTGCGCTCGCGCTCGACGTGGCGAATTTTGGTGGGACCCGCGGTGACCACGATATCGGCGAGCGAGCTTGCCGGCACCGTCGCGCCCGCGCGCGTCACCACCGGCAGGCTCTCGATGCCCTGGGTGCGGTCGACGTTGGCGTCCGGTCCCGCCAGCACCAGGTCGTACCGCTTGGCATCGATGGTCACCTCGTCGACCTTGAGCCCGTCGTTGTAGGCCTCGATGGTGGCGCCGAGTTCGCGCGCGGAGACCCCGTTGTCGCCGAGCTTGATGGGGTCGGGGAGGAGGCGCACTTCGGGCGCTCCGAGCTCGAGCCCGGGCTTGGGGCGGAACTGGTTGCCCTGGTCGAAGGGGAGCGCTTGCGCGACGAGGCCGGTCGCCTGGAGGGCGATGCCGAGCACGGTCTCGAGGTCCGGGCCGGAGATGTCGACGTCGATCTTGCGCCCGCCGCCGATCCCGCGGCCGAAGAGCGAGGCCTGGCTCACGAAGCCGAAGGTGCCGGGCTCGAAGAACACCGGCCGGCGAATCGGGTCGATCAGCTCGCCGGCCCGGTCGGCTTCCACCGCAACCGCGCCAACGAAGGCTTGGTCGCGGAAGGTCACGAAGAAGAAGCGCTCCATCTTGGGCGGCTCGCCGGGTGCCGCGTCCGGCCCGGTCTCCGATTGCCAGAGAGGCTTCACGGCATCCTCGACCGAGCGCGCGATGCCCATGGTGGTCTCGAGGTTGTAGCCGGGCGGCGGCAGGAGGACGCCGAACACCAGGTTGCGGTTGCCGGTCGGCAGGTAGTCGAGCCGGGGCAGCAGCAGCCACGAGACGAAGAGCGCGCCCCCGCACACCACGACCGCCACGGCCGCGGCGCGCGCGCGGCGGCGCACGACCCAGCCGGTGAAGCCCAGGATGACGCGGACGAAGAACCCCGCGGCATCGTCGATGACGGGAAGGCGAAGCCGGTAAGGCGCTTCCTCCTGGGCGGCGTGCATCCCCGACGCGCCCGCGTCGCGCCTGCGTCTGCGGCCCAGGATCCGGCTCGCGAGCGAGGGGATCACGGTGCTCGCCACGATGAGCGAGAGGACGACCGAGACCGAGATCGCGACGGCGATGTCGCGGAAGAGCTGGCCGGCCTCCAGCTCCATCACCAGGATCGGCACGAAGACGAGCACCGTGGTCGCGGCCGAGACGAACACCGCGCCCCAGACCTGCCGCGCGCCGTGATAGGCGGCCTGCAGCCGGCCGTAGCCGCTCTGCCTGAGGCGGTAGATGTTCTCCAGCACCACGATCGCCGCGTCCACCACCATGCCGACGGCGAACGCGAGGCCCGCAAGCGAGATCACGTTGATCGAGCGCCCGAGAATCGCCATCGCGACGAAGGAGCCCACCACCGAGACGGGGATGGCGATCGAGACGATGAGGGTGGCCGAGAAGGAGCGCAGGAAGAGCAGCAGGATCAGCGCCGCCAGGACGCCGCCGACGAAGATGTTCTGCTGCACGAGATCGATGGAGGACTCGATGTAGACGGTCTCGTCGTAGACCTGCTCGAAGACGAGCCCGGCCTGCGGAATCGCGCCTGCGTTCAGCTCCGCCACGGCCGTCTTCACGCGCTCCATGGTCTCGATCACGTTGGCGCCGGTCTCGCGCACCGCGTTGACGGCGAGCGCCGGATGCCCGAGCTGGCGAATGCGGGCGACGGGCTCCTTGTGGCGGTAGGCGATCGTGGCGATATCGCCCATGGTGACCCGGCCGACCCGGCCCGAGAGCGGGTCGCTGTCCGAGCGCAGCACCACGCCGGCGACCCGCTCCGGCGTGTTGAGCTCGCCGTCGGTGCGGACCACGTAGCGGCGCTTTCCCTCGTCGATGTCGCCGGCGGAGATCGAGGCATTGGACCGCCTGAGCGCGTCCGCGATCTCGGTTACCGTCAGGCCGTAGCGGGCCATGCGCTCGGGATCGACCGTGATGCGCAGCTCCCGCGTGGTGCCGCCGAACATGTTCACGCGGGCCACACCCGGCACCCGCTCCAGGCGCTCCTGGATCACGTCCTCCACGAAGTCGCCGTAGGTGTGGATCGGGCGGTCGTTGCCGGGCTGGCGGGAGAGGATGAACCAGGCGATAGGCTGGTCCTCGGAGCCGGCGGCGCTGATGATCGGCTCGACGGAGTCGCTCGGCCTGTTGGGCACGCGGTCCAGCCGGTTGGCCACCAGCACGAGCGCCTTGTCCATGTCGGTGCCGACCGCGAACTCCAGCTCGATCTCGCCGACGCCGTCGTCGGCCGATCCGACCATGCGGTTCAGCCCTTCGAGGCCTTTGAACACCTCCTCCTGCTGCGTGATGATCTCGCGCTCGACCTCGGCCGGCGCTGCGCCCGGCCAGTAGGTCTCGACGGTGAGAAGCGGCTTGCGGACATCGGGCGTGAGCTGGATCGGGATCGTCTGCAGCGCGACGAGGCCGAACATGACCACCATCAGGATCGCGGCGATCACCGCGATCGGCCTGTCGATGGCCAGCCTGATCAGGTTCATCGCAAGGGGCGCCGCTAGCCGGCGCCGCCGACCGTGATGGCTTGGCCTGGCCGCAGGCGCTCATTGCCGCGCACCACGACCGGCTCGCCGGGGCCGAGGCCGCCCAGCACCTCGAAGCGCCCGCCCACGGCCGCGCCCAGCTGCACCGGCCGGATCTGCGCCGTCCCGTCCGAGGCGACGTAGACGAACGCCTGCCCCTGGTTGCGGACGATGGCGTCCTTGTGCACGGTGAGCACCTCGCGTCCGGCCCCGGTGGGCACCATCACCGTCGCCGACTGATTGATCGCGAGCGGCTTGCTCACGGGCCCGAAGCGCGGGGTGAAGCGAACCTGGCGCGTGCGGGTGAGCGCGTTCTCCGCCGGCACCACGGTGCGCACGACCGCCGTGTGCTCGCTGCCGTCGTCGAGGGCTAGCGCGACCGCAGTGCCATCTGTCAACGCCGCGACACGGCTCGACGGCACGTCGGCTTCGACCTCGAGATCGAGGTCGTTGATCATGGACACCACCGGCTGGCCGACGGCGAGCCAGGCGCCGACCTCGGTGTGAACAGTGGTGACGACGCCGGGATAGGGCGCCTCGATCGTGGCCCAGGAGAGATCGATCTGGGCAAGCGAGAGGCTCGCGGCGGCACTGACACGGGTCGCCTCCGCCGTGCCGATGGCGCTCTCGGCGATGATCACCTCCTGCCTGGCGTCGTCGTAGCGGCCCTGGCCGAACGCCGCCGAATCCCGAAGCCCCTCCAGCCGGCTTAGCTCCTGGCGTCGAAGTGCCGCCTGGGCCGTCAGCCGCTCTACCTGCGCCTGTGCCTGGTTGACCACCGCCGCCAGCCGGTCGCGCTCGGCCCGGAGCCGGACCCTGTCGAGAACGGCGAGCGGATCGCCCGTCTCCACGCGATCGCCGACCTCGACATGGAGCTCCGCCACCGGGCCCGCCGTGCGTGCGGCGACGTCGCCTGCGCGGCGTGCGACCAGTCGCCCGATCACCGGCACGGTCTGCGCCGTCGCCTCCATGCGCACCTGGTCGACGGAGACCACGGCCGGCGGCTGCTGGGCCGCCGCTTCCGGCACATCCGCGCCGAGCCAGAGTGCAAGAACAGCGGCGATGGCGGCAAAGCCCCTCAGACCCTGCCGAAAGCACCGGAGTTCGTGGCGGCGTGCGTACACCGGCCCCCGTTTCCCCTGTTGCGGCCCTCGCATCGTCATAGAGCGGCTGCCAGCGCGCGTTCCAGCGCGACGATCTCGGGCCGGGCCATGCGCCCGCTCGCGACCGCCTCATCGGGCCACATGAAGAGCAGCTCGACCGGCTCGTCCGCCGGCGTTACCGGCTCTCCGCCACCGTCCACCGCGTAGTACATCGGCGTGTAGGGCCCGTGAATCCAGTGACTGTAGAGGGTTCCCGGCGCATGAAGCAGGCAGGTCGGCTCGATGTTCAGGCTCCCCTCCTCCATGAACTCGCGCCTGAGCGCCTGTTCCGGCGTCTCGCCGGCCTCGACCGCGCCGCCGGGGAGCTTGAGCACGTCGCGGCCCCCCACCTCCTCCGCCGCGATCAGCACCCGCCCGCCGCGCAGCAGCACGCCATAGACGCGCAGGTTCGCCGGGCCTCGCTGAGTCACGTTGCTTCTTCCCTTATCGTGCGTTGTGCGGCCCACCCTGCGGGCTCTGCCACCAGCCGTTTCTACACGAAGCAGATGCGCCGGTCACAACATCGGGCAATGGCGAGAGACACATAGCGCCATGCCGCTGGCCGGGCTATAAGCCCTCGCGGAGGCCATATGGCAAGCGAAATCCCAGGCCGCGCGTCGATCGGCATCATCGCCAATCCCGCCGCCGGCCGCGATATCAGACGCCTCGTCGCCCAGGCATCGGTGTTCCCGATCGCCGAGAAGCGCAACATGATCACGCGCATCTTCTCGGCCCTGGGCGCAGTCGGCGTCGACACCTGCTACATGATTCCCGACGAGAGCGGCATCGCCGACCGGGTGAAGCGGGCGATCGGGCTCGGCCCGCCCGAGGGCCAGGTCTGGCCCGAGGTCGAGTTCATCGACATGCCGATCGAGGAATCGGCTGCCGATACGCTCGAGGCCACCGCCCGCATGGTGGAACGCGGGGTCGGCGGCATCATGGTGCTGGGCGGCGACGGCACCAATCGGCTGGTCGCTCAGGCCTGCGACGGCGTGCCGCTGACCTCGCTCTCCACGGGCACGAACAACGTCTTCCCGATGATGCGCGAAGCGACCATCGCGGGCCTCGCGGCCGGGCTGGTGGCCACCGGGGCGCTGCAGCGTGAGGAGGCGTCGCGCCGCAACAAGGTGCTCCGGGTCACGGTCAACGGCGCACCGCGCGACATCGCGCTCGTCGACGTCTGCGTCAGCGGCGCGGCGTGGACCGGGGCGAAGGCGCTCTGGCGGGCCGAGGCTCTCGACCAATTGTTCGTGACCTTCGCCGAGGCCGACGCCATCGGGCTCTCCTCCATTGCCGGCCTTGTGCGCCCGGTCTCGCGCGACGCACCCACCGGCGTGGCCGTCGATCTGGGCTCCGTACCGGGCGCGGCGCGGACGGTCTCTGCCCCGCTCGCGCCGGGCCTGATGGCGGACATCGGGGTCGAGCGGGTGTTCGACCTGGAGGCTGGCGTCTCGCACCCCATCCGGCTCGCGCGCGGCGTGCTGGCGCTCGACGGCGAGCGGGAGGTCACTTTCGGGCCCGAGGACCGGGTGGCGGTGGTGCTGGAGCCCGACGGGCCGCTTACCGTCGAAATCCCCCGGGCGATGGAGCTTGCGGCGCGGAGCGGCCTGCTCGAGCAGGCGGCGGAAATGCGGCTCTCTGCGTGACGGCTGTTTCCGCGGTTCTGCGCCAGGATTATCGCACGATATCGCGCCGCCGCCGGCAGGAAGGGCTTGCCCCGCAGCCGGCTTCGACTAACATGCCGGGCGACAACTGACGGGGAACGGCCGTGGCTATCTTGGACGAGCATCGAATGCGCCGCCTGCGCCAGCTCTGGCGCTCCGGCGAAGCGCCTGCGTTGCTGGCGGCGCTGGTCTTCTGTGTCGTCACCGCCTTCCTGATGGTGAACGCGGAGCTTCTTCCTGCGGAGGACGGCTACGGCATTGCCGGAGTTCTGTTCATCTACATCACGGTCTTCGTCCTGGCAGGCGGCATCTTCAAGATGATGATCAGGCCGGCCATGCACATGTGGGAGAAGTCCCGCACCGGGAGCAACGACGCGGGCTAAGGCCCGGCGCGGTGCCGCCGGCCGTCCGGCCCGCATCCCTTGGCAGACCAGGACGCCTCGTCCGCTAGCGATTTCTCCGCAATCCGCTCGGGCCGTGCCCGGCGCTGGGCCGCGCGCCCGGCCGGGTTCTGGATCGCGGTCTCGCTGCTCTTCCTTACCGGCGTACTCTACGGGCTGAGCTATTCGCTCACCGGCGTCGGAATCGCGAACGGCATCCCGTTTACCAGCTTCGTCCTGTTGATGGGCATGGGCGGGGCCGCTGTGGCCCTGCTGCTCTCTCTCAGCCAGGGGCGCCTGCCGCCGCTCTCGCTCCGGCACGTGGTCTCCTACGCGGTCGCCGGCATCAGCGGGCAGGGCGTGCCGTACCTCACCGTGGGCTACGTCAGCGGCGAGGGCGTGCCCGCCGGTATCATCAGCATGCTCGTGGTGCTCTCGCCCATCCTGACCTATGCGGGCGCGGTCGCGTTCCGGCTCGAGAAAATCTGGTGGCCGCGGGTCCTCGGCCTCGGCGTCGGCATCGTGGGGGTCGCGCTTCTGGTCGTGCCCGAGACCAGCCTGCCGTCGCGGGACCTGGTGCCCTGGATCTTGCTCGCGCTGCTGCTGCCGATCGGCTACGCGACGACCAGCCTCGCCACCGCGCTCATGCGCCCGCCGGCGACCGAATCGCTCCACTTCGCGTTCGGCTACTTCTTTTTCGGCACGCTGCCGATCCTGGCGCTGGTGGCGGCGACGGACGGGTGGTGGTGGTTCGACGGCAGGATGGACCCCGGCGACTGGGCGCTGATCACCTGCGTATTCGTCCAGACGCTCGGCATCTACCTGTTCGTCGAGCTGATCCGCTTCTTGGGCCCCGTCTTCTTCTCGACGGTGAACTTCATCGTTGCCCTCGCGGGCATCGGCTGGGGCTTCCTGTTCTTCGGCGAGACCCACAGCCACTGGGTCTGGCTCGCGCTCGTCTGCCTCATTCTGGGGGTGATTTTCGTCATCCAGCGGCGCCGCGAGAGCCCGGCAGAGGCCGAGCCGGGCTAGCGGATCCGTGCGGGCACAACGCCGCCCCTAGCCCTGCCGCGACTCAGTTGACCCATGTCCATTCCCCACATCGCGCTCGCTCTCGCCGTGACCGGCCTCTGGGGCTTCTCCTTCGTGGTGATGCGGGAGCTGCTCGATGCGCTCCCGCCGCTCATGATGGCCGGGCTCCGCGTCGCCACCGCCGCGCTGCCGGTGCTCATCCTCATTCGCCCGCCGGCAATCGCCTGGTACTGGACCCTGGGAATCGGGCTCACCCAGGGCACGATCCAGATGTCGCTGGTGATCTTCGGTATGGAGTTCGGCATGCCGGCGGGGCTCAGCTCCCTGCTGCTGCAATCCCAGGTCTTCTTCACCACGCTCTTCGCCTTCGCGATCCTGGACGAGAGGCCTGGGCGCGCCCAGTACGCGGGGATCGCCGTCTCCGGCGCGGGCATCGCGATCATCGGCCTCACGCTGCCGGGCGGGCCGACGCTTGTGGGCCTCGGCTTCGTGCTCGCGGCCTCGGTGTGCTGGGCCTGCTCCAACATGATCATCAAGCTCGCGGGCACCGACGACCTGCTTCGCCTGATCGCCTGGGCTCACCTGATCGGCGTGGTGCCGCTGCTCGGCCTCTCCTACGTCTTCGAAGGAGGGGCGGCGGCCTTCACCGCGCTCACGGACATGACCTGGGTGACCATCGGCGAGCTGTTCTTCCTCGGGCTGATTGCCACCTGCTTCGGCTTCATGCTGTGGAGCTACCTGCTGCGCCGCTATCCGGCCTACCTGGTGACGCCTTTCTCCCTCGTTATTCCCATCTCCGGCCTCATCAGCACGGCGCTGCTGCTGGACGAGACCTTGGGGTCGCAACGGCTCGCGGGCGTGGGGCTTGTCTTCGTCGGCCTCGTTCTGGCGACGCTCCGCTTCCGCGCGCGGCGCACGGTGCGTCTGTAGCGTCGGCTTGACGTCTTCGTGAGTTGGCGGGGCGGGCACCGGGCAGGTACTCTCCGTCTTCGTCAGACGAAGGAGACACGACATGCTCGCCCGCACCCTTGCCGCAACCGGGCTCGCGCTCGCGCTGGCCATCACCTTCACCGCCGCTGCGCCTGGGCATGCCGAGGTCGTCTGCGACACCAAGAGCATAGAAGACGGCACGTGCGATCCCGGCGCCGCCGGGACCGGTGGCGATGGCTCCGGGGCATCCGCCGTCTCGGCCGGCGATCTGCCGGTCGATGCGATCCGCCAGATCATCCGGGAATACCTGATCGAGCACCCCGAGGTGCTGATCGAGGCCCAGCAGGCGCTGCAGGCCAAGCGGGCCGCGCAGGAGGCGGAACAGGCACGGCAGGTCATACACCTCTACCGCGACGAGCTCCTCTTCGATCCGGAGGCGCCGGTCGCCGGCAACCCCGACGGCGCGATCACGCTGGTCGAGTTCTTCGACTATCGCTGCGGCTACTGCCGGCGCGTCAAGCCGACCGTAGAAACCCTGCTCGCGGAGAACGACGACCTGCGCTTCGTCTTCAAGGAGTTCCCCATTCTCGGGCCGGAATCGACGGAGGCGGCACGCGCGGCGCTGGCAGCCCGGAACCAGGGCCACTACGAGGCGTTTCACTGGGCGCTGATGGAGTCCGACGGCTCGTTCGACCGCGACCATATCCTCGGGGTCGCCCGTTCCGTCGGCCTCGACGACCAGCAGCTTGCACGCGACATGGAGGATCCCGCCCTGGATTCGCTCCTAGAGCAGAACGCCGCGCTCGCCAATGCGCTCGGCATCGGCGGGACGCCGGCCTTCGTCATCGGCGATCGCCTGATCGGCGGCGCGCTGCCGCTGGAGCGTTTCCGCGTCGCCATCGCCGACGCGCGGCGGGCGCTGACCGAAGGCTCCGGCACCCAGTAGCCGATAAGAAAGGGGCGGGCCCGAAGGCCCGCCCCGTAACAGATCGACGGTGGCGAGAGGTCAGCCACTCGAAATCTTGACCTCGTCCTCCGTCGCGATGGTGCCGGTGGCATGGTGCATGGCGCGCTCCATGCCGACCTCGCGGTAAAGTTTCAACGCTTCGCGATACTCGCTCTCCTCCTGGTGGGCCTGGTAGAAGTGCCAGCCCACCCAGAGAGCCACGAGGATCCCGACCATCGCCGTCTCGGCGCCCACGCCTGGATACATGGCGCCGATGTCGGCAGGATTGGCGAAAGAGTCCAAGCCTGTGGATGCCATCTTTGCCTCCTATTCCTTGGCGTAGGTGCGCTCGATCTTCTCGAACGCCGTCTCCTGGTGTGCATGGTAGGGATACGCATCGCCGAGTTGATGCGTATCCAGACCCGCCAGCTCGACCTCGCGCGGCACCCGCAGCATCTTGAAGTGCTGCAGGACCCTTGCGACGATGTAGCAGGGGATAAAGCCCAGCACCCAGAACATGATGATGGCCCCGATGATGTTACCCAGCGGATTGATCTGCGGATAACCCTCCGGGGTCGTGAACCAGGCGATCGAGGCCTCGCGTGCCCCGTAGTCGCCGAACGTCGGCGCTGCGGCGGGGT
>JAPPHR010000150.1 GCA_028820995.1 Rhodospirillales bacterium | reverse complement strand
ATCGGCGGGTCCCGCGGCGATTCGGGAATAATCCATGATCGGGGATAACGCCGCTGAGAGGGCGCTGCGCGGTATAGCCCTCGGACGCAAGTCCTGGCTGTTCGCGGGCTCCGATCGCGGCGGCGAGCGGGCGGTGGTGATGTATACGCTCATCGGCACCGCCAAGCTCAACGACGTCGACCCCCAAGCCTGGCTCGCCGACGTCCTCGCCCGCATCGCCAATCCTCCGCAGACCCGGCTGCACGAACTCCTCGCCTGGCACTGGAAGGCCGAACGGCAACAGGCCCTGGCCGCATAGTCCGAAAGCTTCACCGAAGGCTTACGGTCCACCGGTGATCAGTCGTACTTAATCTATGCTCTTACGAATGTCCCATGGTCGAGCACCAGCCGTGGATACGGGCCGGCGCTAGCCCGGACGACCCGTCCTCCACTCCCACGGCCGGATCTGAACGTCGGCGAAGATGTCCGCCTTGCCGTAGGGACTGCCGGCCAGGAAAGCGCGTGCCGCCTCGAGAGAAGGCGCCTCGGCGATCAGGAGCAGGCCGACGATGGACTCCGAGTCATCGGAGAGGGTCGGGCCGGCGTTATGGACGACGACACCGGGATGTTCAGGATGATCGCGCAGGTAGTCGATAAAGGCGCCCTGGATCTCGCTGCCTGCCTCAACCCGTCCCGGCTTGTGTGTGACGAAAGCGACGACGTACATCGGTATCCTCCCTGTCCTTCGAATAACCCGTCTCAATAACGCTAGGCCCGCTCATCGCACCCTGTCAATCGAAGGCTCCACGCGGACGGTCACGATGTCCGTGTCATGGTACTGCTGATGGCGGACCGACGAGGCCAGATGAC
This sequence comes from Rhodospirillales bacterium, assembly GCA_028820995.1. GTDB lineage: Bacteria > Pseudomonadota > Alphaproteobacteria > UBA828 > UBA828 > WTGU01. Next base: position 39,958 of record JAPPHR010000150.1, on the reverse strand, counting down.
GCAACAGCCGCAGCGAGACCTCCCGCTCGATCATCGCGCCGGCGCTGGCCTCGCCCAGCAGCGCAATGCGGTCCTGAATGTTCTCCTCGCCTTTCGAGGCGACGAACTCCAGCACCGCTCCGCCGTCCTCGGCGCGAGCCGTCAGGCGCAGACGCCGCCGCTCTATGTCCGCATCGGGCTCGTCCTCTTGCTGGAGCGTCAGCAGCGTCTCCTCGCAGACGGCATCGAGGTGGTCCGCCATCTGCGCATCCCAGCCTCTTCGCGATGCGAATGCGGCGATGAACTCCCGGATCTCGTGCAGGGCGGCAGAATCGAACGCCACTTCCAGCCGGTGGCGGCGGGGCTTCGTCAGCTCGACGAACATGGTCATGACGATCGCCGCGATGCCCCCGGTCAGCATCCCGTTCTTCAGGAGCCCGCTCGCGAACGCCGAGACATGCTCGGGAAAGATTGCCTCGTTCTGGAAGCCCACGCCGATCCAGAACGAGACCCCGGCAATCAGGCCTTTGCGATAGTCGATTCCGTCCTGAATGATCACCCTCATGCCGATGATGAAGATCGTCGCCATCGTGACGCCGACGAACGACGTGATGACCGGACCCGGTATCGCAAGGATCACGGCAAGCGCCTTGGGAACGAACGCCAGCACGATAAACGCCGCCCCAAGCGCGAGGCCGATACGTCGGGAGCTGATCCCGGTGATCTCGACCATGGACGCGCCCGTCGGCCGGAAGCCGAGGGGCATGGTGCCCGCGAGACCCGAGAGCAGGTTGCCCGCCCCGTCGGCAGCAACGGCACCCTGCACAGCCCGGAAGTCCACCGCCCGGCTCCCGGCCCACGAGACGCGCTGGATCGCGACGGCGCCGCTGATGGTTTGAATCGTGGCGACCAGGGCGATGAACACGAAGGCCGGAAGCAACGCCCAGAAGTCGGGCCCGAAACGCAGGTCCAGGGCCGACCATTCAGGCGGCGGAATACCGATCCACGAAGCCCGGACAATGCGGTCGACGTCGTAGAGACCGAACACGCCCGCGACGAGCGAGCCCGCGACGATTCCGATGACCGGCGCCCACAGGCGCATCCGGCCCTTTGCCGTCAGCGTGATACCGGCGATCACGACCAGGGTCGCCGCCGCGCTGAGCGGGGCGGCCAGGGGCGGCGTGCCGCTCGGCACGTTCTTCAACTGGTCGAACATGACCGGCATGACCGTGACCGGCGTGAGCATCAGGACCGTCCCCGTGACGGTCGGCGTGAGGATGCGCCGGAAGAGCGAGAGGCGTGCGGAGAAGACGAACTGGACCAGAGCGAGGACGACGACGAGGGTCGCGAGCAACGCCGGGCCGCCGGCGGAGAGGGCGGTAATGCTGACGGCGATGGCGACCCCGGATGTGCCGATCGCGAGGATGTAGCCCGCGCCGAAGCGGCCGATCCGCCGCGCCTGGAGCATCGCGGTCACGCCGCAGAGCGCGACGGAGGCGAACACGGCCCAGAGCATGACGTTCTCGGGCTGGCCGGCCGCCCGGAACACGACCGTCGGGAACATCACCGCCCCGGGCAGAACCAGGCAGGCGATCTGCAGGGCGAGGCCCACGCTGAGCGGAACCGGGATTTTCGCGTCTGGATGACGGCGGCTTTCGGTACGCCGATCGGACTCGTCGAGTCCCATGCCCAGGTCCCCGTTGCCTGCGGCGAGCGCGGCGACGACGACCTCGCCGGTGCGGCACGGCGGCGCCGGCGGCGCCTCGTGAAGCCTCCCGCTGCTTGTCAGGGCGTTGTCGCGTACACACTCGCCGTTCACATTCAACGGCAAACGCACGCGTGGCGCAAAGAGGCGCTAACCCAGGCCGGGCAGCCAGAGGCAGATAGCGGGCAGCGACAGAATGATCGCGAGGAGAACGAGCGCGCTCAGCACGAACGGCACGACGCCTCGGAACGAGTCGCCCAGCCGGGTCTTTCCGTCCAGCGCGTTGATCACGTAGACGTTGAGACCGATGGGCGGGGTGATCAGACCGATCTCGACGGCGATCAGGGCCAGAATGCCGAACCAGATGGCGATCTCTTCCTCGGTGTAGCCGAAGTCGAGTCCGGTCACCAACGGAAAGAAGACCGGGACCGTCAGCAGGATCATGGCGAGACTGTCCATGACACAGCCGAGGATCAGGTAGACGAGCACGATCCCGACCATGATCGATATCGGCGCGAGCCCCGAGGCCTTCAGCGCATCCGCAAGCGCGGTGGTGACCTGGGTCAGCGCGAGGAAGCTGTTGAAGATCTCGGCGCTGATCAGGATGAGGAAGATCATCGCGGTGGCCTGAGCGGTCTCGAGCAGGCTCGAAACGAAGGCCGACCAGCTCAGCCGCCCGGATACGAGCGCAACCAGGGCGGTCGCCGCAGCCCCGATCGCGGCCGCCTCGGTCGGCGTGAAGACGCCGAAGTAGATCCCGCCGATGACCGCGAAGAAGATCGCCCCCACCGGCCACACCGCGCCTAGGCTGCGGATGCGGGCGCGGTACGGCAGGGCCGGCGCCACCGGGCCCGCCTCGGGCCTGAGCCGGACATAGACGGCGATCGCGACCGCGTAGCCAAGCGTTGCGACGACTCCCGGGATCAGCGCGGCCAGGAAGAGCTTGCCCACCGACTGCTCCGTGATGACCGCGTAGATCACCAGGATCACCGAAGGCGGTATCAGAATGCCGAGCGTCCCGCCGGCCGCCAGCGTGCCGGTGGCCAGCGCGCCGGAATAGCCGTGGCGCCGCATCTCGGGCAGCGCGACCGAGGCCATCGTCGCTCCGGTCGCGATGGACGATCCGCAAATCGAGCCGAACGCGGCGCAGCCGAAGACGGTGGAGACCGCCAATCCGCCGCGGCGATGCCCTACCCAGGCCCGGGCAGCGTCGAACAACGAGCGGCTGAGCCCGGACCGTGTCGCCAGCTGACCCATCAGCAGGAACAGCGGCAGCACGGAAAGCGTGTAGCTCGATACCCGGCCGAACGGAGCGGTGTTCAACAGATTGAAGAACGCCGACCATCCCGCGAGCGAGGCGAAGCCGAAGCCGCCGACGACGAACATCGCCACCGCGACCGGCATCCTGAGAGCGATCAGCACCAGGCAGACGCCGAACAGGAGCCCGCCAAACTCGATACTGGTCATCGCCTCAGGGCGTGCACGTGGCGATAGACCACCAGGATGCAGATCGCGGTCAGCAATCCCGCGCCGAGCAGCGCGGAGAAGTAGGCCCAATGGATTGGGATGCCCAGGAACAGCGTCGTCTCGCCGTCGTCGAGCTTGTGCATGCCGCCGACGAAGAGGCGCCACGTGATCAGGCCGGCAACCAGCGTGAAGGCGATATTGTGAAGCGTGCCCAGCGCCGTCTTGTGACGCGCAGGTAATCTGCCGGTGAAGAACTCCACGACGATGTTGCCGCCCCTGGCGTGGCAGTACGGGAAGAAGGCGAACACCGCGATACCGCAGGCGAGCTCGGTGAGCTCGTAGTCGCCGGGGATCGGGGCATTGAAGAGATAGCGCCCGAGGACGCTGATCACGGTCATCAACACGACCGCGATCAGCAGCATGCCTCCGGCGATCGCAACCAATCGGGCCAGTCGTTCCAGGCGGGCTCCGATGCCATGAGCCGATATGTATGGGGCCGGGCCGCGCGTCGTATCGCCCGCCTCGTGGTCCTCTTCCGGCCTACCGGTGGAGCTCATCGCCGTACTTGGCGACGAGGCGCCTCGCGTCGGCGAGCATGGCCTCCCCGTCGTGCCCCGTGGCGTTGACCTTCTCCACCCAGCTGTCGATCACCGGCTGCGCGGCCGCCCGCCACCGCTCGCGCTCTTCGTCCGTGAGCGTAACGATCGAATGGCCCTGCTCCAGCGCGATCGCACGCCCCGGCTCCTCGTCATCCTGCCAAAGGCGGCCGAGGCGCTTGGCCAGCGCTATTCCCGTGGTCTCGTCGATGATCGTTCGGATGTCCTCCGGCAGCCCGTCGTAGCGCGCCTTGTTCATGGTCATCAGGAAGAGGACGCAGGAGAGGGAGACCTCGGTGTGGTACTGCGTCACCTCGTGCAGGCGGAAGGGCCGCATGATGGTCCACGGGATCCAGGCGCCCTCCACCACACCCCGCGAGAGCGCCTCGTAGACCTTCGGGACGGGCATGCCGATCGGCACGGCGCCGAGAGCTTTCAGCATCGCCGCGCTGGCCCGCGACGGGGCACGCATCTTCAGCCCTTCGAGGTCTTCGAGGGTGCGGACCTCCCGGTCGGCGGTGTGGATATGGCCGGGCGCGGCGGTATGGAAGACCAGCGGCTGGGTATCCTTGTACTCGTCCTGCAACCACGTCCGGTAGAAGTCGTTCAAGGCCTGGCTGGTCGCCTCCGCGTCCGCGCAGATGAAGGGCAGCTCGAACGCCTCGGTCAGCGGGAACCGCCCCGCCGAGTAGCCGGGCAGGGTCCAGACGATATCGACCACGCCGTCGCGCGCCTGCCCGTAGAGGTCCGACGGCTTGCCGCCGAGCTGCATCGCCGGGAACACCTGCACCTCGACCCGGCCCTCGGTTCTCTCCTCGATCTCCTCGGCCCATGGCTGCAGAAACAGCCGAACGGCGATGGACTTGGGCGAGTTGAAGGTGTGCAGCCGAAGCGTGATCGGCTCCGCGCCCGCACCATTCGAGAACGCACAGAACGGTGCCGCAGCAAGTGAGGGGAGCAGCGCATAGACGATGGCTCGGCGAATCACGCCCATCGGTTGCCTCCCTTGAGCGCCATGATCCAAGCCGAACACGCTCAAACGACCCGACACTCAAGATTGGTGAAGATCATTTGTGCGCCAGTGGGCATCGGCCGGCTCCTATCGGTTGGACCAATACGAATGTTAGTTGAGCGGTGCCGGGATCAGTCGACAAAGCGGGCGGCCCCCGGCTCAAGGTACGCGCGCCAGGAGTCGGGATAGGTGAGGCCGTCCTTCACCTTGGCCTCCACTTCGGTCTCCATGCGCCGGATTTCTCTGACGTGCTCGATCACGCCGTCGAGGGCATCCTGGGGCACGACGACGACCCCATCCACGTCGCCCACCACGACGTCGCCCGGGTTCACGGTGGCGCCGCCGATGCTGATGGCGAGGCCCACCGTGCCGGGGCCGTTCCGCTGCGGCGAGTTGGGGCTGACGCCCGCGCAATAGACCGGCAGGCCCACGCCGATGATGCCCGGCGTGTCGCGCACCGCGCCGTCGGTGACCAGCCCCGCGACCCCGCAGTTGAGCAGCATGCCCGCCATCAGGTCGCCGATCACCGCGGTGCCGAGGTAGGCCTCGGTGCCGACGACGAGCACGTCGCCGGGCTTCGCGTAGGCCAGTGCGCCGACCAGGCCAAGCTGGTCCGCCGGGCCGTTCATGCAGGGGAAGGCCGTGCCCACGAAGCTCTGCATGGAGGGCGGCGCGCCAGCGATCGGCTTGATTGCCGCATCGAGCGCGCCGAGCCCGCCGAGTGCGTCGGCCACCTGGCCGGTCAGCGCGCCTTCCAGCGCGGCGACGGCCTCGCGCGGGGGCCTCTGGAACGTGCGGCGAACGGTGAGCGCGGGCGGGGTTTCAAGCATGGTGTGGTCCTCTTGGTTATCCTGCGGTCCGGCATCTTCCGGGATCTTGCGAGCCGCAGTGCCTCAAGCCTCGACGCAGCGGACGGGCAGGGACTCCAGGCCGCGCAACACGATGCTGTTGCGGAACCGCGGCTGTCCATCGCGCAGGCTGATCCGGGAGAAGCGCTCCAGCAGCACTTCGAGAACGACGCGGCCTTCCAGGCGCGCGAGAGGGGCGCCGATGCAGTGGTGGATGCCGCGCCCGAACGAGAGGTGCGAACGGTCGCCGCGGGCGACGTCGAGCGCATCCGCGTTCTCGAACACGTCCGGGTCCCGGTTGGCCGCGCCAAGCAGGACGACGATGTTGTCGCGCTGCTTCAAGGGGAAGCCGTTGACCTCGCAATCCGTGAGCGCCCGCCGGAAATCCGTCTGCACCGGGGAATCGAAGCGCAGCAGTTCATCGACCGCCGACGGGATCAGGCTCGGATCGTCCCGCAGACGCTGGAGCTGTTCCGGGTGGCGCAACAGCGCTAGCACGCCGTTGCCGATCAGGTTGGTGGTAGTTTCGTTTCCGGCAATCAGGAGCAGGCGCAGCATGTTCAGCATCTCGCGCTCGGTGAGGCGGTCGCCTTCCTCTTCCGCCTGCGCGAGCGCGCTGACGATGTCGTTCTTGGGCGCCGCCCGCCGCTCCTTGATGATCGGCCGGAAGTAAGCGTCGAGCGCCCTGGCGGCGGCTTCGGAAGCCTCGCGTTCCTGCGCGTCGATCACCGGCTCCAGCGTGCGGGCGCGCTGATCGGACCACACCTTGAATTGGGCCCGGTCTTCCGCCGGTATGCCCAGCATCTCGGCGATGACGATCACCGGCAGCGGCTGCGCCACCGCCTTCATGAGGTCGAAGCCTGCCGGGTCGTCGATGTCGTCCAGCAAGCCCTGCAGCAGGCTGCGGATGTGGGGCTCAAGCGCGTTGACAGCCTTGGGCGTAAACGCCTTGTTGACGAGCGCCCTCAGCCGCTTGTGGTCCGGCGGGTCCAGAAACAGCATCGTGAACTCGTCGTCTGGCGGCAGGTTGGCGCGCTGCCGGCGTGAGAGATTGCCCTTGCGCGGGTCGTTGCCGAAGCGCTGATGGTCGCGGAGGATCAAGTCGATGTCGGTGTGGCGCGAGAACAGCCAAGAGTTCATCAATCGGCTGCGATGTACCGGGTCCCGCTCGCGCAGAGCGGCGTAAACGGGATAGGGATCCTGGGCCGTTTGCGCCGACAGCGGGTTGTACGCTACCCCGCTTTGCCAGCGTTCCCGTGTGAGCATCGAGCCCACGACGAGGGACCTTATCGCCTGGCGCATCCAAGTCATCATCGTCTCCCTGCTGCCGCCCCTGCCGCGGCACCGATGGATGCGCGAGAGAATAGCGCGGCAAACGGAGAGAGCGCCATCAGCGCCGTGAGCAGGGTGAGATTTTCGATCAGGCAGCGCATGTCATGCTTCAGGGGGCGCACCTAGGCTTTGTGCTCGAAATCGGCCTGACAAAGTTCGTAAGCGCATTGAGACGCCGACGAAATGGTTCCTTTGCCTCTCAACAGCATTCTCCATGCGCATAAAGACTCGTCTTTGCCCAAATTGCCGAAAGTTACGAGAATGTGTCAAAGATCGGTTGCAGCTAGTCGACGGTTCCACTCATTGACCAAGTTGAGCCCACCGCACGCGGAAACCACGACCCGAAGAAGGGGCAATCGGGTTTGTCGATACCTGGGCCAACAGTCGGCAACAATCGTCAACGGAGAAGTTCTCGGCCTCCGTATCTTCAACCGTCAGGACAAAAAACCGGGAGCGGACCTGGTAATCGCCGCAAATCGAGTGGGCCAGCGAGGCGACGCTTGCCGGGCGAGGCGCGCGTAAGCGTAGGCCTGCCTGCAGAGCAACCGCCGCGGGCTACTCCAATATCTCTTCAGGGGCCGCATAGTCGCGTTGCATTGACGCTCCCGGGTTCGGTCGCCGTTGTCCGGCCGGACCAGTGCGTTCCAGCCAGGCCCGTTCCGGCTTCGATCTATTGGTTGCGGAACGCCGCTCCTGCGAAAAGGCCTGACTCACCGGCGGCCGATGCCTGTTGCATACACGGGCCGTCATGGTGAGTGCGCAATCACGAAATTCAGCACAGGCGACCGTGCTGCCGTTCAACCGATACGCGTATCAGGAGGGATAATCCGTTGAATTACGCTGAGTCGTCAGGGAAGTGGGCGCAGCGGCTATCGGTCGAGAGTCGAGGCGGGAGCCGTCAAGCGTCCGACACGCCCACCGAGTGCGCTTGCAAACCGGCAAATCGAAAACGGCCCCCAACAATGGGGACCGCTCTAATCTGCCCGGAACAGTTACTGTTTGGCGGGCTCGACGATGATCCGTCCGCGGCCGCGCCGGAGCAGATAGCCGCCCCGCGGGATTGCCAGCGTACCCTGTTGGACGAGGGGCCAGAGAGTGTCGACGATCAACGCCGCATTCTCATCGGCCTTTGCCACCGGCCGCGACGCAAGCCACTCGGCAAACGCACGCTCACCGACCTCGTCGCCCACCGATTTTCTGAGCGCATTCAACTTGCGGCGCTGACCCTTGGTCAGAGCGCTTTCGTCGATCCGGGCGGGAGAGTTTTGAGCCATCGATTTGCCTTCTATGGTTGCGATTGCAGGGTACCGAACCCAGCTTATATCAGCTTCGCTCCCAAAAGTCCTTAATTAGATCAACAATCTTAGTTGCTGGATGCGGAATTCGGCGAAGAACGCCCCCGGCTTGGGTGTGATCAGCGGGCTGCAGGCCACCATGTCGATGGTTGTACACGCTGATTCGTGCGCGGAACAAGCAACCAGTGCCGCCATGCTGGCGCCCGACGCCAACTAGAGTGTAGGGATAAGGCCCGCAAAACTAAGTTAGCGCTGCGATTTCGTGAAGAACAAAGGATGGCTGCGGCTGATATTCTGCTGTGTCAGCCAACGCGGTTTGCCCCGTCGGCGTAACCGGTCAGCACGTGCGACACCTGACGAGGCGAGCAGACCAAGGACACAGGGCGCGCTCTTCGGCGTCTCGGGCCCGGAGTGACCAAGGTGGCCGTCATCTTCATCCGGCGTTGACCGCGCCGATAATTCGCCAGCAGGATCACAATCAACAACCAGGGTGACGACGATGGAACAGCTCAAGACGATTCGGAACGGAGAGAGAGTCAGGCCGACATTCTCGGCAAGCGAGATGAACCGCCGGCTTGAGGCCTTGCGTGCTCACATGGCCGAACGGCAGATCGACGCCTGCCTCTTCACGTCAATTCACAACATCCACTACTTCAGCGACTTCCTCTACTGCTCCTTCGGGCGCACCTACGGCCTCGTGGTCACCCAGCAGGGCCAAACCACGATCTCGTCCAACATCGACGGCGGGCAGCCCTGGCGGCGCACCTTCGGCGACAACGTCGCCTACACCGACTGGCACCGGGACAACTATTTCGCTGCCGTGAAGACACTGATCCAGGATGGCTCAAGGGTCGGCATCGAGCTCGACCACATCACCGTCGAGAACCTGCGCAAGCTGCAGGGGGCGCTGCCGGCGGCGGAGCTCGTCGACGTGAGCAAGGCGACCATGCGCATGCGCATGGTCAAGTCCGACGAGGAGATCGCCTGGATAAGGGAGAGCGCGCGCATCGCCGACATCGGCGGCGCGGCCGGGGTGGAGGCAATTGCGGTCGGTGTGCCGGAGTACGAGGTGGCGCTCCACGCAACCCAGGCCATGGTGCGCGAGATCGGTCGGAAGCAGCCCCACGTGGAGCTGATGGACACGTGGACCTGGTTCTCGTCCGGGATCAACACCGACGGCGCTCACAACCCCGTCACCTCCCGCAAGATCGAGCGTGGCGATATTCTGAGCCTCAACTGCTTTCCCATGCCGGCCGGCTACTACACGGCGCTCGAGCGCACGCTCTTCGCCGAGGAGTGCTCGGACGATCACCTGCATCTGTGGAACGTCAACGTCGAGGTGCACGAGGCGGGGATCGCGCTCATCAAGCCGGGCGTGCGCTGCTGCGACATCGCCGCCGAGCTCAACACGATCTACGAGCGTTACGGGCTGCTCCGGAACCGCACCTTCGGCTACGGCCACAGCTTCGGCGTGCTCTGCCACTACTACGGCCGAGAAGCGGGCCTGGAGCTTCGCGAAGACGTGACCACCGTGCTGGAGCCCAACATGGTGGTCTCCATGGAGCCGATGATCATGATTCCCGAGGGCGAGCCCGGCGCCGGCGGATACCGCGAGCACAATATTCTGGTGGTGACCGAGGACGGCGCCGAAGACATCACCGGGTTCCCCTACGGGCCGTCACACAACATCGTCCGCGCTTGACGAGCCCGGCCCTGCGCCACGGCCAGGTGGGTCCTTCCAGCCAACGAGGCGCTGTCGACCGCGCGGCCGGCGGTCGCACGGGCGGGCCCTTTCATGCTAAGAGCGGTAGACTGCGACGGACGCATACTTCTGCGTGATGCCGAGCAGGGAGGCGATGGGCGACATCTCACGCACGCTGGAAGACCGCCGCGCCCGCGCCCGGCTGGGCGGCGGCGAAGCGCGAATCGAGCGACAGCATGCGAAGGGAAAGCTGACCGCCCGCGAGCGTCTGGAGCTGCTGCTCGACGACGACTCGTTCGAGGAATACGACATGTTCGTCGAGCACCGCAGCGCCGACTTCGGCATGGCGGAGCAACGCGTGCCGGGCGATGGCGTCGTGACCGGGCGGGGCACCATCAACGGCCGGCTGGTCTTCGCGTTCAGCCAGGACTTCACCGTCTTCGGCGGCTCGCTCAGCGAGGCGCACGCCGAGAAGATCTGCAAGATCATGGACCACGCGATGCGCGTCGGCGCACCGGTGGTGGGACTCAACGATTCGGGCGGCGCGCGCATCCATGAGGGCGTGGCGTCGCTCGCGGGCTATGCCGAGGTGTTCCAGCGCAACGTGCTGGCCTCGGGCGTGGTCCCGCAGATCTCCGTCGTCATGGGCCCCTGCGCCGGCGGCGCGGTCTATTCGCCTGCCATGACCGATGCGATCTTCATGGTGGCGGACAGCGCCTACATGTTCGTGACCGGGCCTGACGTGGTGAAGACCGTCACCCACGAGGTGGTGACCCACGAGGAGCTCGGCGGCGCAGGCACGCACACGGGACGCTCCGGGGTTGCAGACCAGGCGTTCGACAACGACGTCGAGGCGCTAGCCGAGACCCGGCGCTTCATCGACTTTCTGCCTCCCAACAACCGTGAGCGGCCGCCCACGTGGCCGGCGACGGATCCGGTGAGCCGCGTGGAGCCCTCGCTCGACCGGCTGGTGCCCGCCAACCCCAACATGCCCTACGACATGAAGGCGTTGATCACGAAGGTCGTGGACGAGGGCGATTTCTTCGAGCTGAAGCCTGCGTATGCGCAGAACATCATCACCGGCTTCGGCCGCATCGGCGGCAGCACCATCGGCATCGTCGCCAATCAGCCGACCGTGCTCGCCGGCTGCCTGGACATCGCGTCCTCGCGCAAGGCAGGCCGCTTCGTCCGCTTCTGCGACTGCTTCAACATACCAATTCTCACCTTCGTCGACGTTCCGGGCTTCCTGCCGGGCACCGACCAGGAATACGGCGGCATCATCACCCACGGCTCCAAGCTGCTCTTCGCCTATGCCGAAGCGACGGTGCCCAAGGTGACGGTCATCACGCGCAAGGCCTATGGCGGCGCCTACGACGTCATGGCGTCCAAGCACCTTCGCGGCGACCTCAACTATGCGTGGCCCACGGCGGAAATCGCAGTCATGGGCCCCAAGGGCGCGGTGGAGATCATCTTCCGCGGCTCGCTGGACGACCCCGCGGCCGTCGATGCCAAGACCGAGGAGTACCGCCGCACCTTCGCCAACCCCTTCGTCGCCGCAAGCCGGGGCTTCATCGACGACGTCATCCGCCCGCAGGACACCCGCGCCCGCGTGGCGCGCGCCTTCGAGACTCTGCGCACCAAGCGCCTGGAGAACCCGTGGAAGAAGCACGGGAACATCCCGCTGTAGGCGACGAGAGACGGCGTTGTTCTCCAAGATCCTGATCGCCAATCGCGGGGAGATCGCCTGCCGGGTGATTCGCTCCGCGCGGCGCTTGGGCATCGGCACCGTCGCGGTCTATTCCGAGGCGGACGAGGGCGCGCTGCACACGCGCATGGCGGACGAGGCCGTCCACATCGGCCCCGCGGCTGCTGCCGAGAGCTACCTGAACGTCGATGCCCTCTTGAGCGCGGTCGCCGAGACGGGCGCGGAGGCCGTGCATCCGGGCTATGGCTTTCTCTCCGAGAGCGCGGCCTTCGCCGAGGCGCTGGCCGGGGCGGGAGTCACCTTCATCGGGCCGCCGCCGGGCGCCATCGCGTCGATGGGGGACAAGCTCGCAGCCCGCAGGATCGCCGCCGATGCCGGCGTCGCTACCATTCCCGGCACCGAAGACGCGGTCGACGATGCCGATACGGCGATCGCCGCAGCGCGCGAGATCGGCTATCCGGTCATGATCAAGGCGGCGGCGGGCGGTGGCGGCAAGGGCATGCGGCTCGTCTGGGACGAGGCCAACCTGCGGGATGACATGGCATCCGCCGTCAACGAAGCGACGTCGGCCTTCGGCGACGGCCGGGTCTTCGTGGAGCGATTCATCGTTGACCCCCGCCACATCGAGATCCAGGTGCTCGCCGATAGCGCCGGCACGGTCGTTCACCTCGGCGAGCGCGAATGCTCGATCCAGCGCCGCCACCAGAAGGTGATCGAGGAGGCGCCGAGTCCGCTGCTCGACGAGGCGACGCGGGCGGCGATGGGGGCGCAGGCGTGCGCGCTTGCCGCGGCCGTCGGCTACCGCTCCGCCGGCACGGTGGAGTTCGTGGCCGACCAGCAGCGGAACTTCTATTTTCTGGAGATGAACACGCGGCTCCAGGTCGAGCATCCGATCACCGAGATGGTCACCGGCGTGGACCTGGTGGAACAGCAGCTCAGGATCGCCGCTGGCGAGCCGATCTCCTTCTCCCAGGAGGACGTGACGCGCAACGGCTGGGCCATGGAATGCCGCATCTATGCCGAGGACCCGGTGCGGGGCTTCGTGCCTTCCATCGGGCGCCTCTCGCGCTACCGCGAGCCGCCCGCGAGCGAGGCCTGCCGCACCGATGCCGGCGTCGACGAAGGCTCCGAGATTTCCATGTTCTACGATCCCATGATCGCGAAGCTCGTCGTCCACGGCCCCGACCGGCCGGCGGCGATAGCGGCCATGCAGGACGCGCTGGATCGCTATGAGATCACGGGCGTCGCTCACAACGCGGGCTTCCTCAACGCGATTCTCGGCCGTTCACGCTTTGCCGGGGGGCGGCTTTCCACAGCCTTCATAGAAGAGGAATTCGGCGAAGGCTTCGACCCCACGGCGCTCACGGACGAGGCCCGCGCGGTGCTTGTCCCGGTCGCGGCGGTGGTGCACGCCAGGCTCGCAGCCCGCGCCGGGCGCATCTCGGGCCAGATCGACGGCCTGCCGCCGGTCCGGCACACCGGGGACTGGGTGGTCGATCTCGGCACCAGCCGGCACGAGGTGCGGATCGAGGAAGACGGCGACGGGATCGCGGTCGTCGACAGCGCGCAAACGGTCCCGGTGGCGAGCGCGTGGCAGCCCCATGAGAGCCTGTTCACGGGCACCGTGGCCGGCGCTACGATCACCATACAGGTCCGGCGCCGGGGCACGGCGCTCACGCTCCGCTGGCGGGGCTTCGAGGTCACGGCAAGGGTACGCACACCCCGGGCCGCAGAACTCGCCGCGACCATGCCGGCGAAGGAGGCGCTCGACCTCTCCCGCTACCTGCTCTCGCCCATGCCGGGGCTGGTGGTGGCGCTTCCCGCCAAGGAGGGCGACACGGTGCGGGCCGGGCAACCGCTCGCCGTCGTGGATGCCATGAAGATGGAGAACGTGCTGCGTGCCGAACGCGACGGGCGCGTCGTCGCCGTCCGCGTCGAGCTCGGCGACAGCCTCGCCGCCGACCAGGTGATCATGGAGTTCGCCCCGGAGGAATAGGCCCCCCCTATGACCCGGACGGCCCCGGGCCGGCCGCAGGATCAGCGAGGGGGCCCCGGTTGGCGTTGACTCGCGCACGGGCGCGGTGGTAATCACCCTTCGCCAAGGAGCGCGGCGCAAGCATCGCCGCGCGCCTTTCCCCTATGAGGAGGCTCCAGCGTGGCGCGCATTGCTGGCGTCAACATCCCGACCAACAAGCGGGTCGAGATCTCGTTGACCTATATCCATGGAATCGGGCGTACCAAGGCCCGGCAGATTCGCGAGACGGTGGGGCTCCCGCCGGAGAAGCGGGTAAGCCAGTTGAGCGACGCCGAGGTCATCCGCATCCGCGAGGTGATCGACCAGAGCTATGTGGTCGAGGGCGACCTCCGCCGCGAGGTGGCGATGAACATCAAGCGGCTGATGGACCTCGGCACCTACCGGGGGCTCCGGCATCGGCGCGGCTTGCCGGTGCGCGGCCAGCGCACCCACACCAACGCACGCACGCGCAAGGGGCCTGCGCGCCCCATCGCAGGCAAGAAGAAGTAGAGGGCAGCGAGAATGGCGAAGCCGACGCGCACCCGGCGCCGCGAGCGGAAGAACATCTCCTCCGGCATCGCCCATGTCAGCGCCACCTTCAACAGCACGATGATCACCATCACCGATGTCCAGGGCAACGCGATCGCCTGGTCGTCGGCCGGCAGCATGGGCTTTCGCGGCTCGCGCAAGTCGACCCCCTACGCCGCCCAGATGGCGGCGGAGGAAGCCGGCCGCAAGGCCGCCGAGCACGGCGTCAAGTCCCTCGAGGTCGAGATCAAGGGCCCGGGCTCGGGCCGTGAATCGGCGCTGCGCGCGCTGCAGAGTGCGGGCTTCGTGATCACCGCGATCCGCGACGTCACGCCGATCCCGCACAACGGATGCCGGCCGCCAAAGAGGCGGCGCGTCTGACGGCATCGCTCCGGCGCGCAGCCGCGCGCCACATCGCTCATCCGGCGGGCGAACAACCCATCACACGGGGACAGTCTGCGTCATGAACAAGAACTGGCAGGAACTCATCAAGCCATCCAAGCTCGAAGTGACGCCCGAGGGCGACGGCTCCCGCTACGCCCGTCTCGTGGCCGAGCCGCTCGAGCGAGGCTACGGCATGACGCTCGGCAACGCGCTGAGGCGCATCCTGCTGTCGTCGCTGCAGGGCGCTGCGGTGACCTCGATGCAGATCAACAGCGTGCTGCACGAGTTCTCCTCGCTCCAGGGTGTGCGCGAGGACATCACCGACATCGTGCTGAACGTGAAGCTGCTGGCGCTCCGCATGCACGGGGAAGGACCCAAGCGGATGGCGCTGACCGCGTCCGGACCGGGCGAGATCACGGCGGCACAGATCCAGGCCGGTCACGGCATCGAGATCGTCGATCCCAGCGTGGTGATCTGCACGCTCGACGAGAACGCCAAGATCGACATGGAGTTCGCGGTCGAGACGGGCAAGGGATACGTGCCGGCCGCCCAGAACCGGCCCGAGGACGCGCCCATCGGGCTGATCCCGGTCGATGCGCTCTACAGCCCGGTTCGCAAGGTGGCCTACAAGGTGGACAACACCCGCGTCGGCCAGGTGACCGACTACGACAAGCTGACCATGCGGGTCGAGACCAACGGCACCGTCTCGCCCGAAGATGCGATCGCGCTCGCCGCCCGGATCCTGCAGGACCAGCTCCAGCTCTTCATCAACTTCGAAGAGCCGCGGGAGCTGCCGCGTGCCGAGGAGACGCTGGAGCCCGAGTTCAATCCGAACCTGCTGCGCAAGGTGGACGAGCTGGAGCTTTCGGTCCGCTCCGCCAACTGCCTCAAGAACGACAACATCATCTACATCGGCGACCTGGTGCAGTACTCCGAAGCCGAAATGCTGCGCACGCCCAACTTCGGACGCAAGTCGCTCAACGAGATCAAGGACGTGCTCGCCGCCATGGGCCTCTACCTCGGCATGGAGCTCACCGACTGGCCGCCCGAGAACATCGAGGAGATGGCCAAGAGGCTGGACGAGCCCTACTAGGGCTGCGCCGGCCCAGGCCACGCCGCAGGGGGACAAGCCATGCGCCATCGACATGGCCAACGCAAGCTGAACCGGACGTCGAGCCACCGCCGCGCGATGTTTCGCAACATGGCGACGTCGCTGCTCAAGCACGAGCAGATCGAGACCACGGTGCCGAAGGCGAAGGAGCTGCGCGGCGTTGTCGAGCGCATGATCACGCTCGGCAAGCGCGGCGACCTTCACGCCCGCCGCCAGGCGCTGGGCTACCTCGTCGACGAGGCGGTGGTGCGCAAGCTCTTCGACACGCTCGGCCCCCGCTACGCCGAGCGCCCGGGCGGCTACACGCGCGTGCTCAAGGCCGGCTTCCGCTACGGCGATGCCGCGCCCATGGCGATCATCGAGCTTGTCGACCGGGACGAGGACGAGAAGGGCAAGGATTCCGGCCCCGTGCCCGGCGAGGACGACGAGTTCGAGGAGGAAGAAGCCGCGTAAGGCGCGGCCTGCCCTCTCAGCACACCCTTCAACGGACCCTGGCTCAGGTCGGGAACGCCTCTTTCAGCTCGGCGACCTGATCGTCCGTGAGCAGGCGCACCGGCGCGCCGCGCAGCAGCAGGTGCAGCTTCGCCGTCTCCTCCAGCTCCTCCGCCGCGTGGACCGCCGCATCCAGCGCCTTGCCGGCCACCACGGGGCCGTGGTTGGCGAGCAGCACCGCGTGATGGTCGCCCGCGAGATCGAAGACGGCCCCAGCGAGCGCGCGGTCGCCCGGCCGGTAGTAGGGGATGAGCGGCAGCCGGCCCACGCGCATCACGTAGTAGGCGGTAAGCGGCGGCAGCACGTCCGCAGGATCGACGTCGGCGAGGCAGGAGACGGCGACCGAGCAGGTGCTGTGGAGATGCACGATGGCGCGCGCGTCCGGCCGGGCCCGGTACATCGACTGGTGGAGGAAGGCCTCCTTCGACGGCGCATCGCCGGAGAGATGCGTGCCGTCCGGTCCGAGCTTCGCGATCCGCGCAGGGTCGAGCCGGCCGAGGCAGGAGTTGGTCGGCGTCACCAGAATCCCGTCGTCGAGCACGACGCTGATGTTGCCCGACGCGCCGCAGCCGTAACCGCGCGTGAACAGGGACTCGCCGTGTAAGGCGATCTGCTCGCGGAGCGCGGACTCGCTCATGGGAGGACCGTGAACGCGCGCGTGAAGAAGTCCGGGCCGCCGAAGTTGCCGGACTTGAGCGCGAGATGCAGCCGGGGCTCGCCGACGCTCACGGTCCACGGCACGCCCGGGTCGATCTCGGCCCCGATGCGGAGCGCCTGAACGCCCAGCGCGCCCACCACCGCGCCCGCGGTCTCGCCGCCTGCCACCACCAGCCGGCCCACGCCGGCATCGACGAGACCGCGCGCGATACGGGCGAGGCAGCGCTCGATCATCGCACCCGCCTTCTCCGCACCGAGCTGCTTCTGGATGCGCTTGACCCGCGCGGGCGGAGCGCTGGCGTAAATCAGCACCGGCCCGTCGGCGAGCCTGGGCCGCGCCCAGGCCAGCGCTTCCGTCCCGACCCGGCGGCGGGCGGCAAGCGCCTCGGCGTCCACGAAGAACGCCGGGCAGGATGCTGCCATGTGTTCGATCTGCCCGAGCGTCGCCGGCGAGCAGCTGCCGGCAATCACCGCCGCGTGGCCGGATGCAGCCGGCAGGCTGGCCGCTTCCTCCGCCGCCGCCAGCAACCCGCCTGCACGGAAGTTCGCCGGCAGGCCCATGGCGACGCCGGAGCCGCCGGTGACGAGCGGCAGGTCCGCGCAGGCCGCGCCGATCGCCATGAGGTCCTCGTCGGCGATGGCATCGACGATGGCGTGACGCATGCCCGCGTCGCGCAGCCCAGCGAGTGCGCCGCGGACGGCATCGGCGCCTTGGCGCACCGTCGCGTGCTCCACCAGCCCCACGGGGCGGGGCGTCTGGGCGCCGAGCACTGCAACCAGATTGGAATCCCGCATCGGGGTGAGCGGGTGGTTGCGCATGCCCGAGTTCTCGAGCAGTCCATCGCCGACGAAGAGGTGGCCCTTGTAGACGGTCCGCCCGTTGGTCGGGAATGCGGGGCAGGCGATGGTGAGGTCGGCGTCCAGGTCGTCGAGAAGCGCGTCGGCCACCGGTCCGATGTTGCCGCGCGGCGTGGAATCGAAGGTCGAGCAGTACTTGAAGAAGATCTGGCGGGCACCGCCCTCCCTCAGCCAGGCGAGCGCCGCGCGGGATTCACGGATCGCCCTGGCCGGCGGCACCGTGCGCGACTTGAGCGCGACCACCACGGCGTCGGCGTCGGGCACCGCAGTCCCCGCACGCGGCACCCCGATCACCTGGACCGTGCGCATGCCGCCGGCCACCAGTGTGTTGCACAGATCGGTCGCGCCGGTGAGGTCGTCGGCGATGGCGCCGAGCAGGAGCCCCGTTCTACACCCCCTCCCGCCGCGCCGCGCCATGCTCAGGCGAAGGCCTGGATGCCGGTCTGCGCCCGGCCGAGGATCAGCGCGTGGATGTCGTGGGTGCCCTCGTAGGTGTTGACCGCCTCGAGGTTCATGACATGGCGGATCACGTGAAACTCGTCGCTGATGCCGTTACCGCCGTGCATGTCGCGGGCGGTGCGCGCCATCTCCAGCGCCTTGCCGCAGGAGTTGCGCTTGATCAGCGAGATCATCTCCGGTGTCGCCCGGCCCTCGTCGAAGAGCCGCCCGACGCGCAGGCAGGCCTGCAGGCCGATGGCGATCTCGGTCTGCATGTCGGCGAGCTTCTTCTGGATGAGCTGGTTGGCCGCGAGCGGCTTGCCGAACTGACGCCGGTCCATGGTGTAGTCGCGGGCTGCCCGCCAGCAGAACTCGGCGGCGCCGAGCGCGCCCCAGCCGATGCCGTAGCGGGCCCGGTTGAGGCAGCGGAAGGGACCCGAGAGCCCGCTCGCGCCGGGAAGCTCGTTCTCCGCCGGCACGAACACCTCGTCCATCTGGATCATGCCGGTGACCGAGGCGCGGAGCGAGAACTTGCCCTCGATCTTGGGCGCCGCCAGCCCCTTCATGCCCTTCTCGAGCAGGTAGCCCCGGATCGTGCCCTCGTCGTTCTTGGCCCAGACCACGAAGACATCGGCGATGGGCGAGTTGGAGATCCAGTTCTTCGCGCCGGAGAGCAGGAAGCCGCCGTCGACGGCCCGCGCACGCGTCGTCATGCTGCCGGGGTCGGAGCCGGAGTCAGGCTCGGTGAGCCCGAAACAGCCGATGGCCTCGCCCTTGGCCAACTGCGGCAGCCACGCCTGTTTCTGCGCCTCGGTGCCGTAGGCGTCGATGGGATACATCACCAGGCTCGACTGCACGCTCATGGCCGAGCGGTAGCCGGAATCGACCGCCTCGATCTCGCGCGCGGCGAGGCCGTAGCAGACGTAGCTGACGCCGGCGCAGCCATAACCCTGGATGGTCGATCCCAGCAGTCCCAGCGCACCCATCTCGTCCATGATCTCGCGGTCGAAGCGCTCGTGCCGGTTCGCCTCGAGGATGCGCGGCATCAGCTTCTCTTGGGCGTAGGCGCGGGTGGTGTCGCGCACCAGCCGCTCGTCCTCGCCGAGCTGATCGTCGAGCAGGAACGGATCGTCCCACTGGAAAGCCGGTTTGGTGCGGGACGGTGCGGCCTTGGCGGCCGCGGGGGATTGGCCCATGATTTCCTCCTGGACGATGCGCCGTTCTAGCATCCGGGGCCAGGCCGCACCAAGCCCGCCCCCGGACAGCCCGACCAGACCCGGCGGCGACGCCGCGACCGTTGAGAGGCTCCGCCCATGCCCGTCGATCCGCCCGTTGCGGAGACGCCCGGCCCGGCCGCACGGCCGAGCCCGGTCACCATCGGGATGCTCTTCGTCCTCGGCGTCTCCTTCGCGCTCGCGATCTCGCTCAACCGCTTCGCGACGGATGGCGGCGTGCCCTTCCTGCCCTATGTGTTCTGGCAATCGCTCGGCGGCGGCGCGGCGCTCTTGCTCATGGCCGCCCTGCTGCGCCGCCTGCCGCCGCTCGACTTTCCGCACCTGCGCATGTTCCTCACGGCCGGGGCGCTGAACCTCTCCTTCCCCTACATGCTGCTCGCCTATCTCGCGCCCAAGGTGCCGGCGAGCCTGCTCACGCTGGGGCTTTCGCTGGTGCCGGTGATGATCTACGCGCTGGCGCTGGCGTTGAGGCAGGACCGCTTCCACCCGCTCCGCTTCGGCGGAATCCTGCTGGGTCTCGCCGGCATCCTCCTGGTGTTGCTGCCGCAGGCGAGCCTGCCGGCGCCGGGCATGGCCGGCTGGGTGGCGCTCGGCCTCCTGCCCTCGCTCTCCTACGCGGTCAACGCGGTGCTGGTCGCGCGCTGGCGCCCGCAGGCGACCGGCTCGCTGCCGCTGACGGCGGGCATGATGCTGGCGTCCGCCGGCTACGCGCTCGTCGTGATGGCCGCGACCGGGGAGTGGTGGGCCTTCGGCGGCGCCTTCGGCATCGGCCACGGCGCGACGATCGCCGCCATGGCCAATAACTGCGTGTCGTTCTATCTGGTGTTCGAGATCATTCGCCGCGCCGGCCCGGTGATCTTCTCCACCGTCAACTATATCGCCACGCTGTCAGGCATGGGCTTCGGCATATGGTTCTTCGGCGACGCGCCGTCGGCCTACATCTGGGGCGCGATCGTTCTGATGTTTGCGGGCCTCTTCCTCGTGACCATGACCGGCCGCAGGGAAAACGAGGCCTAGAGCCGTGCCCTATTGAGCGGCATCGCCTCCCGCAGAGGATACGCCGCCTTCGCCGGTTCTGCCGTCGCCCGCGCCGGCCCGGCGTCTCTTCTGGCCGAGGCCGATCTGCTTGGCGAACTCCGACCGTCTCCGCGCGTAGTTGGGGGCGACCATGGGATAGTCAGGATCGAGCCCCCATTTCGCCCGGTATTCGTCCGGGGTCATGTTGTAGGTCGTGCGCAGGTGCCGCTTCAGCATCTTCAGCTCGCGGCCGTCCTCGAGGCAGATCAGATAGTCGGGCGTGATCGATTTCTTGACCGGGACGGCGGGCTTCGGCGCGGCCGAAACGGCGGTCTCGCTGGCCTGCGCCTGCCGCAGGGACGCATGAACCGTACGAATGACATCGGCAAGCTCAGTCGGCGCCACTGTATTATTGCCCACATAGGCGGTCACGACGTCTGCAGTCATGCGTAACAGAGCGTCGTTCGAGCCGGGGTTTTCTGTCTCGTCGCTCATTTCAGAATCTTTATCATGGGTGACCGGATATTCGTCACGAGTATATTGATTAAATGCTTGAAGTGTCAAACGCGAATCTTCAACTGTAGTCTGCATTGCTACAAGATGAGGACCGCGCCGAGTCAGTCAACAACCCTTTGCACCGGAGATTCCGCCATGATTCAAGCGCCCGCAACGCGCGACGCCCCCGGCTTCGAGACCCTCTATACGCTCGTGCGGGAGAACCTCGACCCGGGCGCCGGCGACATCCCGGTGGACCGGCTCATGCAGGTCTTCCGGCGCCTCTCGGACCTCTACGACACCGATGTGAGCAGCCCGCTCAACATGGGCTACTTCTGCATCGACGCCGATGCCGCCTCGATCACCGCCATGGACGAGACCAACCGGCGCGGCGCGAACGTCGCCGTGCGGGGGCAGCACCCGGCGTCCGCCGCGTTCGAGCAGTACGGTGTCGACCTGCTCCTCGCGGCCTTCGGGATCGATCTCGCCAGCGGGGCCGGCCACTTCACGGCATGCGGCACCGAGGCGAACCACACGGCCATGATCGTCGCCCTGACCGACCGGTTCTCGCACCGCAACCCGCGCTGCCGCGCCTACGATCCGGGGCTCTGCAGGGATGGGACCGGGCGCGAGGAGCCTTACGAGTACTGGCGCCACGGCGCGCTGCCGCTGACGGTGCGGCCTGCGCTCTACGTCTCGCCCCAGACCCACGTCTCGATCGAGAAGAACGCGCGCAACCTGATCGGCACCGCGTCCATCCGCACCGTGCCGGTGGACGGCGATCTGCGCATGGACGTGGGCGCGCTTGCGGAGGCCATGGCCGCCGACGCGGACTCGGGCGCTTACCTGCCGTTCATGGTCATCGGCTCGGTCGGCGCGACACCCTCCGGGATCGTCGACCCGCTGGGCGAGATCGGCGACGTCTGCCGCCGCTTCGGCGCCTGGTTTCACGTCGATGCGCCGTGGGGCGCCATCGCCGCATTCTCGCCACGCCTGCGCAAGACGTGCCTGGCGGGCCTCGATGCCGCGGACTCCCTCATCTTCGATCCGCACAAGACGCTGGTGCCCCTCGGCGCGGGAGGATGCGGCATGTTCCTTTGCCGCCACCGCGAGGCGGTGGAGCGGGCGTTCAACGTCTCGGGCGGCGCCGTGGGGCGGCACGAATTCGCCTATCTCTCGCTCCAGGGCTCGCGCGCCAACAGCGGGCTCCGGGTGCTCACGTCCATTCTCCAGCCGGAGGCGCTGGCACAAAGGATCGGGGGGGAGGCGGCGCTGGGCGACACGCTGCGCCGCCTTCTGCGCGAAGCGGGGTGGGAGATCGTCAACCGGACTCCGCTGCCGGTCGTCTGTGCCGTTCACCCGGCGATGCGCGCGGGCGCGTTCACGGCCGCCGACGCGGTCAGGCATCTGCGGGCCGAAGGCGTGCTCGCCTGGGCCGAAGCGCTCAGGCCCGGCGAGCCCGATGCCGTCCGCCTCGGCATCATCAGCCGCCGGACGACGGAGGAGTCGGTTCGCTTCGTCGTGGAGCGGCTCTCGACCTTCGCTGCGGAGCAGGGTTAGCGCCCGCCGGGCTGCCAGCCGGGCGGGGCGAGCTCGAAGCCCGCGAACTCGAAGGCCGGCGCCACCGTGCAGCCCACCAGCGTCCAGGCGCCTTCCGAGCGGGCGCTCTGCCAGGCGCCAAGGGGAACCGTGACCTGCGGCCAGGCGTCGCTGCCGACGCCAAGGCGATGGCTCCTCACCTCCACGCCGTCGAGTGAAACCTCAAGCATGAGTGCTGCGCCGGCGTGGTAGTGCCAGATCTCCACCGCGTCGATCCTGTGCCAGGCGGAGATCTCGCCAGCCCGCAGCAGGTAATAGATGGAGGTCACAGCGCCTCGGCCGCCGTCTGCGGCGGTGGCGCGAAATATCTCCCGGTAGTGACCGCCTTCCGGGTGCGGGGCGAGCGCGTAGCGGGCGATGATTTCGTCGGCGTCCAACGGCCTCTTCTCCGGAGTTGGCGATGGTCCTCTTCGGGATTCGGACCCGACACCACCTGTACTATACTGGGCGCATGACGGAATGCTCCCGCGGCATAGCACCAGGCAAACGCGACCATAGGCCGGCGGGGAGCGCGCGGTACGGTGTGGCCGCGGGCATCGTCGCGGCAGGGTTGGCCGTGCTGGTGCCGTGGTCGAGCGCCGGGGCGCAGGAGGCGTTCATCGAGGGCTTCTCCTTCGGCTGCGAGACCGCCGACGGAGGGATCGTCAAGCCCCGCCACGGCGATATCGAGGCCGTGTCCTACACGGACCTTCCGGCGCAGCGAGCCATGTGCCTCGGCACCATCGACCGCAAGATCGCGCTCTGCCGGGACAATACCGAGTTCGCTGCCGAGTCCGACAACCGGGACTTCGCTGCCTGCCTCCCTGTCTTCCAGGAGCAGGCGCGGGCTTGCGTCGGGCACTTCTCGTTCGAGCGATCGAAGTGCGGCGCCGACGATTCCGATCTCGACAACGCCCAGGCAGGCGAGCAGGACGAAGAGCTCGCGTTGGAGGGCCCACCACGAGACCGCTACCGCGTGAAGCCGGTCGAGCGGCTGATGACGGTAAGGGATGCGGCCAATGTCCGGACCGGCCCCGGCCCCGACTACGACATCGTGGGGACGGTGATGGTCGGCGACGAGGTCCGCGTTACCGGCGAGGTGCGAGGCCGGGACTGGGTGCGGGTGGTGTATCCGCGGGGTGGCGACGTTGCGTTCATTTACGCACCGCTGCTGCACGCGGCGCGCGCGGCGCCGCAAGCGGAACCGAGCGCGACGACCGCGGAGACGACGGTCCCACTTGAGCCCTCCGGCACGAGCTGGTCGATCGCCGAGAACGAGCCCTGCCTGGTGTGGAACTACGGCAACAGGGACTACGAGCCCTTCACCTGGTCCGGCGCCTGCGTGGACGACAAGGCGTCCGGCGAAGGGCGCCTGGTCTTTCGCGGCGGCGAAGGGGTGTACGAGGGCCCCATGCGGGCCGGCAGGATGCACGGGCGCGGCGTCTTCGAATGGTCCAACGGCTTCCGCTACGAGGGCGAACTTCGTGAGGGCAAGCAGCACGGGCACGGGACCTACGTGGGCGCCAGCGGCGAACGCTACGAAGGCGAGTGGCGCGAGGGCAGGCCGCACGGGCAGGGCACCTACGTCGAAGGCGACGGCACCGTTTACGAAGGAGCGTGGCGCGAGGGCTGCTTCGGCGATCGCGACAGCCGTTGGGCCTCGATCGGAACGACGGCGGCGGCCTGCGGCTTCGAATAACCGCGCCCCGCGGGCTAATTCGGCGGGGAACGGAGGGACACTCCGCCCGCCAGCCAATCGTCCGTCATTTCGGTGGCCGGCACGCCGGCGGCTTTCAAGGCCGAGAGGCCCTTCTTCTCGAGCCATGCCTTCACCAGCGCGTATCCCACGGAGTACCCCGCGCTGCGGGGCCACTCCGGATCGTTCCGCCGACCGAACATCCAGTCGTCGTGATTGAAGTCCGACGCCGAGAGCAGCGGACGGGCGCGCTCCGCCATCATGGTCAGAGCCGCGTCATCGAGTGCGACCGCGTAGAAGGGCGTGGGCGCGCCAGCCTCCTCCTCGAAGCATTGAGCGAGCCCTTCGCTGACGAAGCGGCTGCCGAGGGTATAGGTATCGGGCTCGCCCCCGCGTCGCATCCGCAGCACATGGTGCATTTCGTGTGCGAGCGTGCCGAGAATTCGGTCAGGCCGCTCGGGATCGTGCAGCCGGGGCGAACCCGGCTTGAAGGTGATCGTGATGCGGCCGGGACTGTTCGCATACCCATTGAAACCGTACGCCGGCATCGCCCAGGCTTCCGGCGCCACGACGATATCGAGACGATCCAGCTGGACGAGACGAGCGATCCGCTCGTTCGCCGCCTGGAGCTCGCCCATGATGTCGTCCTTGAGCGCCGCCGGGAGCTCGTCCATCGCGTCGAGCACGTGGAATGTGATCGTCATGGTTCTCCTCCGGCGGCTGCGCGTCAGTATCGGGCCAGAGCTGAACGAGCAAATGCTCTTTGGGGCAACATCTATGCCTCGGCGGCAATTCGGTGCGGAGGACGCGTGGCGGCGCGCGTTCCATACGCCTTCGCACGGCACGGATCGAGTCCTATGATCGGACCGTGCAAACCCTGTGCCGCGATTGCGGCCACCGGCCGCTTGGCCCCGCCGGCACCTGCCCGGTCTGCGGGTCGGCGCGCGTGCTCGGCCACGCGGAGCTGCACGACCTCGCCATCGCCCATCTCGACTGCGATGCCTTCTACGCCGCGATCGAGAAACGCGACCGGCCGGAGCTGCGCGACCGCCCCGTGATCGTCGGCGGCCGCCACCGGGGCGTTGTCGCCGCCTGCTGCTACATCGCCCGCACTTACGGCGTGCGCTCGGCCATGCCGATGTTCAAGGCGCTCAAGGCCTGCCCCGACGCCGAGGTCATCAAGCCCGACATGAAGAAGTACACGGCCGTCGGCCGCGAGGTCCGCGCGATGATGCTGGACTGCACGCCGCTGGTGGAGCCGCTCTCCATCGACGAGGCGTTCATGGACCTCTCCGGCACCCAGGCCCTCCACCGCGCGAGCGCGGCCGAGACGCTCGCAGACCTCGCGCGCCGGGTGGAGGAGGCGCTCTCCATCACCGTCTCCATCGGCCTCAGCTACAACAAGTTCCTGGCCAAGATCGCCTCCGACCTCGACAAGCCGCGCGGCTTCGCCGTGATCGGCCGGGCGGAGGCCCGCGCCTTCCTCGCCGGCAAGCCGGTGGGGCTGCTCTGGGGCGTGGGTGCTGCGATGCAGAGGCGCCTCGCGCAAGACGGCATCACGCTGATCGGCGAAATCGCCCGTCTCGACGAGGCGACCCTCACCGCCCGCTACGGCAAGATCGGCAAGCGGCTCGCCATGTGCGCGCGCGGCGAGGACGACCGCCCGGTCGATCCCGAGCGCGAGACGAAGAGCATCTCCTCCGAGATCACGCTCGACGAGGACCTGTCCGACCCGGCGACGCTGCGCCCGATCCTCTGGCGGCTGACCGAGACCGTGGCGCGGCGTCTGAAGAAGGCCGGCCTTGCAGGCGGCGGCGTCACGCTCAAGCTCAAGACCGCCGATTTCCGCATCGTCACCCGCGCCCGGCGGCTCGGCGCCGCCACCCAGTCGGCGGACGAGATGTTCCGCGCGGCCGAACCATTGCTCGCACGCGAATGCGACGGCCGCGCCTTCCGCCTTATCGGCATCGGTGCCCATGCTCTCGCCCCGGAAGTCGAGGCCGGCGAGACCGCCCAGGGCGACCTCTTCGTCGGCCCCGCGCATACAGACGACAAGGTCGACAAGGCGCTCGACGCGGTACGCGACAAGTTCGGCGAGGACGCCATTGTCAGGGGCCGCGGCTTCGGTACCAAGCTGGTGCGGCAAGGCCCGTCCAAGGTGGAGTAGGCCGGGCCGGGCACCGGCGGCTACCTGCGCATCCCCACGGCGGCCTGGCCCGCGATGCTGCCGAGGATGATCAGCCCGCCGACCAGGGTCAGCACGCTCGGCACCTCGCCGAAGGCGAGCCACACCCAGATCGACGCGAACACCACTTCGGTGAGCGACAGCACCAGCAGCTCCGCCGCCGGCACGTTCCTTGCCCCGATGGTCAGCATGAAGATGCCGGCCCCGATGACCAGCACTCCGTACATGGTGGCCAGCCCCACATCCACGATCGGCGCCGCGAGCCCGGTGCCGCCGGCTGCCGCCATCACCGCGCTGAAGGCGGCGGTGATCGCCGCGCCGATCAGGATCGTCGGCGACATGTCGGTGTGGCGGCCGCGCCGGATGGCGACCGAGAATCCGGCGAAGCCCACCGCCGAGGCGAGGGCCGCCAGGTCGCCCAGCAGGTCGGCCTCGGCCAGACCCTCGCCGATCATGATGGTGACGCCTGCGATCACGCCGAACATGGCGAACCACATGGAGCGCGCCACCCGCTCGCGCAACACCATCCAGCCGAGGAAGGCCGCAAAGAGCGGCGAGGCGCTGATCAGGAAGAGCGCGTTCGCCACGGTGGAGTTCATGACCCCCCACACGTAGCCGGTGAACGCGACCGCGAGGCCGAGCCCGCCCATCAGTCCGTTCATGCCCGCGCTTCGGACCATCTCCAGCACCGCGCGGCGGGCGACGAGGAAATAGATGAGGATCATCGCCGCCGCGCCGAGGGAGCGGTAGAACAGGAACTGCCACGGCGTGCTCTCGTCGGCGAGGCGGATGATCGGCCCGCCGAGGCTCATGCAGAGCCCGGCCGCGAGCACCCAGAGCCGGCCCGTGACGCGGCCGCGGTCGGGCCCGGAACCCGGGATCGTGGTCAAGAGGCCTCCTCACGGTCTGCGAGAGCGGCCGGGGCGCGCCGAGGCGCCCGCCGGAAGCGCGCAAGCATGCCCGCATTAGCCCCGCTTGTCGCCGTCCGATTCCGTCTCGGAGCGCGGGTCCAGCTCGAAGAGGGTGGGCGAGGTGCGCGGCACTGCCACGAAGTCGCTGCGGTCCTCCTGCGTCGGCCGCCGCCGCACGGCAATCCGGACGATGGTGAAGAGCGCGAGCGCCGCGTGGACGGACGTGGTGAACATGAACAGGCCGCCGCTGCCGTAGTACCCCATCAGCGCGGAGGCGATCAGCGGACCGAGCGACGCGCCGATGCCGTAGATGAGCAGAAGCCCGCCGGCCGTCGCCACGAAGCGGCTATCCTCCGCCTTGTCGTTCGCGTGTGCCACCGAGACCGCGTAGAGCGGCATGGCGAAGCCGCCGAAGGCGGCGGACAGCCCGACCAGCAGGGTGGCGGAAGGCTGCGGCCAGGAGCTCAGCAGCACGCCGCTCGCCGCGGCGCAGAGAGTTGCGCCGACGATCACGAAGCGCCGGTCGATGCGGTCCGAGATGAGGCCCAGCGGCCACTGCAGGATGGCGCCGGCGAGCGTCGCGCCCGCGACGAAGTAGACCAGGCCGTCGATGTCGAGACCGCTGCGGCTGGCGAAGACCGGCCCGAGCGACCAGAACGAGCCGTTCACGAGGCCGACGCTCAGGCAGCCCACGAATCCCACCGGGGAGAGGCGCCAGAGCCCGAGGATATCGAGGCCGATGGTCGCCGGCCGTGGCGGCTCCGGCGCCTTCGTCAGCGACACCGGCACCAGCGCAATGGCGATGAGAATGGCGATCAGCGCGAAGGGCTCGAAGCCCGCCGGGTCGTAGACCGTCAGCAGGAACTGCCCCGCCATCAGCACGCAGAGGCTGATGAAGGTGTAGGCCGACATGATCGCGCCCCGGTTGGCGGTGCCGGCGCGGTCGTTCAGCCAGCTCTCGATCACCACGTAGAGGCCGGCGAACGCGAAGCCCACGAAGAACCGCAATACGCCCCAGGCTATGGGGTCGATGATGAACACATGGGCGAGCGCCGTGGCGGCGATGACGCTGGAGAGCGTCGCGAACGTCCTGATGTGGCCGACGCGGCGTACCACGAGGGGCACGTTGAGGCAGCCCAGGATGAAGCCCGCGAAATAGACGGTGCCCAGAAGGCCGATCTCGAGCGTCGAGAAGGCCTCGATCTCCGCGCGCACGGGCATGAGCGTGTTGATCAGCCCGTTGCCGGTGAAGAGGATCGCCGTGCTGAGCAGCAACGCGGCCAGCTGGCGGAGAGTCGTGGTCATGGCGATGTGCACGTGGGATGGCGCTGCCGGCGGGTCAACACGCTTTTGCCGGGGAGCGGCGAAATAGACGAGGCGGGCAGGGAAGGCAACAGCTTTCGCGGATGTTTCGCCAGGGTCGCAGCTACCGGTATTCGAAAGAAGATTTCTATACGGGATTCGCCGGGATTAAGTGGGATTAAGTGGGATTGAAGTGGGACAAGTGGGATTCCAAGGGCAATCGGCAGCGCGAGAATCCTGCGCCGATACCGATCCCGGACAGCGGCCGGCGCTCCCGCTTCTCATTGACATGGTGCGCTCGTTTTCGGTCTGCATGGCGCGATCATGACGGGTCCGCTGCGCACCGTGCACCGCACCATGGTCCGGGCTACGTGACGGTGACCGCGACGCGGTGGAGCGCGTTGTTGAGGTAGCCCTTCGGGTTCCAGGCGATGGCGTGGGGCTGGCCGATGCCTTCCGAATCCGTCGCTCTCGCCCAGATCTCGTAGTAGCCGGGCCCCGGAAACGCGATCGAAGCGCGCCAGTTCTGCCAGGCGTGCGCGTTCACCGGCTCATCGAGCGCAGCGTCGATCCAGGTCGCGCCGAAATCGGTGGAGAGCCCGACGCTCTTCACCGTCCGCTCGCCGGCCCAGGCGTGCCCGCGCGTCTCCACGACCCGCGCGGCCGAGCTGTGGCCCGTGGCCGGGTGGGTGATGAGCGACTTCACAGGCATGGCCCCGATGATGACGAAATCCGACTCGTCCAGCGGCGCACCCGGCGCCAGCGGGCGGGCCGGCACGCGGTAGGCGGTGCCGGTCATCTTCGCCCCGTCGTGAACGCGGTCCCGCAGCCAGATGCGGGTGAGCCATTTCTGCGAGCACGACCCCGGCCATCCGGGGACGACCAGGCGCAGCGGCGCGCCGTTCATGGGATGGATTGCCTGGCCGTTCTGGGCGAAGGCGAGAAGGGTGTGCGGCTCCATGGCCTTGGCGAGCGGCACGCCGCGCGAGATCGGGAGCCCGCTCGCCGCGCCGGCGGGATGCGTGTCCGCGCCCTCGTGCGCGGTGTAGACGACGCCCTCCTTCACGCCCGCCGCCTTGAGCACGTCGGCGAGGCGGACTCCCGTCCATTTCGAGCAGGCGACGGCGCCGTAGGTCCACTGGGCGCCGTCTGCCGGAGGGTCGAAGAAGGCACGCCCGTTGCCGGCGCATTCCAGCGTCAGCGCCGCGGTGACGACAGCGAACCGGCGCTTGAGGTCGTCGATGCCGAGCGTCAGCGGGGTCTCGACCAGGCCGTCGACGGTGAGCGTCCAGGTGGATGCGTCCACGTTCACCGGCGGGATGCCGTTATTGCGGATGAAGTGCCGCTCGCTCGGCGTGATGGGGTCGTCCAGCAGGTGCGCCGGCGTCTCCGCGTTCAGCGGGCGGTCGTTGAGCACGACCAGGCCGTCCTTTCCCTGGATTGTCGGTTGGTCGGCCAGCGCGACGGGGATGAAATGCGCTGGCATGTTGCGGTGAAAGGGGATGGCCGCGCCGAGCAGCGCCGCCATGGCGCCAAGCCCTGCGCCTTTGAGGAATCCCCGCCGGTCGGGATGGGTCACGCGGCCGAACAGCAGGCGGTCGGCCTTGTCGGGGTCTTCGCGATAGAGCTCATGCAACCCCCGGCTCGCAGCGGTCTTTCGCATGGCCCGCCTCATGGTCGCTGTCGGCCTGTACGATAGCGCTCGCGACGCGGAGGGAACAAGCAGCCCGCCTGCTGCGCGACGGCGCCGATCGGATACACTGCGGGCCGTTTGGCAGGCAGAGAGTCCAGGGGCACCGAATATGAGCGCCGACTACGAGACCATGAAGCTCACGCGCGCGGGGCGGCTGCTGCGCATCGAACTGACGCGACCGGAGCGGCTGAACGCCTTCGCCATGACCGGCACGCGCGAGCTGCTCGACGCGGCGCAGCGCGTCGCCGCCGACGAGGACGTGCGCATGGTCTCGATCACCGGGTCGGGCCGCGCGTTCTCCACCGGCATCGACCTCAAGGACCTCGCCGCGGGGCGGATCGAGCAGAGCTATTTCGACATGTGGGACGCGGCGCTCCGCGTCTTCGAGACGATGGACAAGCTGGTCCTCTGCCTGATCCACGGCTATGCCGTCGGCGGCGGGCTGCAGCTTGCGCTGGCCTGCGACATCCGCGTCTGCACGCCGTCGGCCCAGCTCGGCCTGCCCGCGATCAAGGAAGGGCTGATCCCGGGCCTGGGCACCTTCCGCCTCGCCCGCTATGTCGGGCTCGGCCGCGCGAAGTCCTTAATAATTCGCGGCAACATGATCGACGGCACCGAGGCCGAGCGCATCGGCATGGTCGATCACCTGGTGGCCGAGGAGACCGCGTTCGACGAGTACGAGGGCTACCTCGCCGAGTACGCCGCCACCAACTCCGCCGGCTGCCGGGCGTCGAAGCAGATGCTGCTCGACTGCTTCGATCTCGGCTGGGAGGGCTTCTTCCACAAGTACCTGGTGCTGCAGAGCAAGGCCATGGCCGCGCCCGACTTCGCCGAGGCGATGGAGGCCTACCTGGCCGGCCGCGATCCTCGCTGGGAGTAAGCACGCGCTGGCATCAACCGCCGCCGCTCTACCCCCTCCGTGCGCGCATCTGCTTCGAGAATATGCGTGCGGCGGCGAAGGCGCCGTAGGTGGCGACGCAGAACGGCACGCAGTAGGTGAGGCCGAGCTTGAACCAGTTGATCGGGCCGTCGCCGGCTATGTACTCGCCCTGATTGATCATGTTGAGGATGGTGCCGACGATCGCGCCGACGATCAGCGAGTTGCGGATAACGGGCCAGGAGAAGGTCCAGCGCAGCGGCGTCAGGGCGGGATCGTGCATGTCGGCTTGGCTCCTCTCTCCCTGCAGGGGCGCACCGATCAGCGACGGTTCGCGACCTCCTCGCGCCGGTAGGGGTCGGCCGGATAGACGCCCATGATCCGCACCTCCCGCGAGAAGTAGTCGAGCTCGGCCAGAGCACGCCCCAGCCCCATATCTGACGGATGACCCTCCACCTCGGCGAAGAAGACCGTCGCCGAGAAGGTGCCGCCCACCATGTAGCTCTCCAGCTTGGTCATGTTGACGCCGTTGGTGGCGAAGCCGCCGAGGCACTTGTAGAGCGCCGCCGGCACGTTGCGGCACTCGAACATGAACGACGTGATCACCGGCCCGGCGTCGGGGCCGGGGTCCAGCGGGTCGCGCGAGAGCACCACGAAGCGCGTCGTGTTGTGCGACTCGTCCTCGATGCCCGCCTCGACGATCTCAAGTCCATAGGTCTCCGCCGCGAGCCGGGAGGCGATCGCGGCACGGGTGGGGTCGCCCGCCGCAGCCACCTCGGCGGCGGCGCCTGCGGTATCGACGCGCACCACCGGCAGCAGCCCGAGCCGGTCGATGAGCTTGCGGCACTGGGAGAGCGCGTGCACGTGGCTGTGCACGGTCTCCAGCCCCGTCGGCGCGGCGCCGGGGCAGGCGAGGAGGTTGTGGCGGACGCGCTCGAAGTGCTCGGCAATGATGTGGAGGTCCGATTCGGGCAGCAGCTGGTGAATGTCGGCCACGCGTCCTGCCGCCGAGTTCTCGATGGGGATCATCGCGAGGCCTGCGCGGCCGCCTGCCACGGCGGCGAAGGTGTCGCTGAAGGTCTTGCACGGCAGCGACGTCATCGCCGGGTAGCGGGCGACGCAGGCGGCCTCCGAATAGGCGCCGGGCGCGCCCTGGAAGGCGATCACGGTGGCCCGATCCCGGGCTCGATCGGCGCTATCGGTTGGGTCGGTCGATGAGGACATGGGGCGGGAGCCTGGCAGGTATGGGCTGCCGCAGCGGGCGCCCCTTCGATAGGCGCCGGACTATCGGCGTCCGCCGCAGGCGTGTCAACGCGGGCGGTGTCATCGGTGTTGCCGCGCGGGCCGCTCGTCGCCATATCGTGTAGGCGCGGCTATCGCATCGCGTGGCTGCCGCTTTTCAGGCGAAGAGCGGCGGGATGCCGTACCCTGTGTCAGGAACGACGCCGATGCGGAGCAAGCGAGGGCGTTACAGGAGATATGCCATGACCGACCCCGCCCGCCCCCCGAGCCCCGACGAACTCGATCCCATCGAGACAGCGAGCCGCGACGAAATCGCGGCGTTGCAGCTCGCCCGGCTGCGGGCGACCCTTGAGCGCGCCCATGGCAATGTCGCCCACTACAAGAGGAGTTTCGACGATGCCGGCGTGAGTCCGGCCGATCTCACGACCCTCGACGACCTCGCGAGGTTCCCGTTCACGGTCAAGGAGGACCTCCGCCTCAATTATCCTTTTGAGCTGTTCGCGGTGCCACGCGAGCAAATCATCCGCATCCACGCCTCGAGCGGCACCACCGGCATCCCCACCGTCGTGGGCTACACCCGGAACGATCTCGAGACCTGGGCCGGCCTCGTTGCCCGGTGCCTCCGCGCCGCCGGCACGCGCCCCGGCGACATGGTGCACATCGCCTACGGCTACGGGCTCTTCACCGGCGGTCTCGGCTTCCACGGCGGTGCCGAGGCGCTGGGCTGCACCGTGGTTCCCGCGTCGGGCGGGTTCACCGAGCGTCAGGTCATGATGATCCGCGACTTCGAGCCCCGGGTGATCGCTGCGACTCCATCGTACATGCTGGCGCTCGCCGACGAGTTCGAACGCGTGCGCATGGACCCGCGGCGCTGCTCGCTGCAGATCGGCATGCACGGCGCCGAGCCATGGACCCAGGCGATGCGCCAGGAGATCGAGGCCCGCTTCGCCATGCAGGCGATCGACGTCTACGGGTGCTCCGAGGCCATCGGCCCCGGCGTCTCGGTCGAATGCATCGAGAGCAAGGACGGGCTCCACATCTGGGAGGACCACTTCTATCCGGAAATCGTCGATCCCGAGACCGGCGCCGTCCTGCCCGACGGCGAGACGGGAGAGTTGGTCATCACCTCCCTCACCAAGGAGGCCTGCCCCATCGTCCGCTACCGCACCCGCGACCTCACCCGGCTGTTGCCGGGCACCGCGCGCTCCATGCGGCGCATGCAGCGGGTCACGGGCCGCAACGACGACATGCTGATCATCCGCGGCGTCAACCTGTTCCCGTCGTTCATAGAGGAAATCGTGCTGGAAGACCGGCGTCTCTCGCCGCACTACTATCTCGAAGTCAGGCGGCCCGGCCGCCTCGACGAGCTGACGGTCGTGGTGGAGGCCAAGCCCGAAGCGGGTGACGAGGCGACGCGCGCGTCGGTGGCGCGGGACCTCGCCGGGAGCATCAAGTCACGGACCAACATCACATGCAGCGTCACGATCGCGGAGCCCGGCTCGGTCGAGCGCTCCGTCGGCAAGGCCAAGCGGGTCTTCGACCTGCGGCCCAAGGATTAGCCCGATTTCCGTGGATAGCGGGCGGGGACACGCCATATAGTCTCCGGCGCGCGCACGGTATCGGGGAGCGGCGCCGGCCGCCCGACGGACGACGGGGACGATGATCGACTTCCGGACCCACCCGGACGACTACCGCCACTGGCGCTTGGCCGTTGACGGCGCCATCGCCACGCTCGCGCTCGACGTGGACGAGGGCGGCGCAATCGCCGGCGACTACACGCTCAAGCTCAACTCCTACGATCTCGGCGTCGATATCGAGCTTGCGGACGCCGTCCAGCGGCTGCGCTTCGAGCACCCGCTCGTGCGCGCGGTGGTGCTCGCTTCGGGCAAGGACCGCGTGTTCTGCGCTGGCGCGAACATCTCGATGCTGGCCACCTCGTCGCACATCGACAAGGTCAACTTCTGCAAGTTCACCAACGAGACCCGCAACGCCATCGAGGATGCGTCCGCCAACTCCGGCCAGCGCTGGATGACCGCGATTGCGGGCACCGCGGCGGGCGGCGGCTATGAGCTCGCGCTCGCGACCGACCACATCCTCCTGGTCGATGACGGGTCCACCGCCGTGTCGCTGCCGGAAGTGCCGCTGCTCGCAGTCCTGCCGGGGACCGGCGGGCTCACCCGCGTGGTGGACAAGCGCTGCGTGCGCCGCGACCGCGCCGACTTCTTTTGCACGACCGGGGAGGGCGTGCGCGGACGCCGGGCGCTGGAGTGGAACCTGGTCGACGAGCTGGTGCCGCGCTCCCGTCTCGACGATGCCGTGGCCGCCCGCGCCGCCGCCCTCGCCGAGGATTCCGACCGGCCGGCCGAGGCGAAGGGAATCGCGCTGCCGCCACTCGCGCGCACAGTGACCGACGACGGCCTCGCTTACGCCCACGTCCATGTCGCACTCGACCGGGCGCGGGGCACGGCGACGCTCACGGTGTCTGCGCCCGACGCGCCGCCGCCCGTCGAACCAGACGCGATCTACGCGGCCGGCGCCGATTTCTGGCCGCTGGCGCTGGCGCGCGAGCTCGACGACGCGATCCTGCACCTGCGCTTCAACGAGCCCGCGCTCGGCACCTGGATCCTCAAGACGGCGGGCGAGGCCGACCAAGTCGCCGCGGCCGATGCCGCGCTCGCGGCCAACGCCGGCGACTGGCTGGTGCGCGAGATCGCCCTCTACCTGAAGCGCACCTTGAAGCGCCTCGACGTGAGCGCGCGCAGCCTCGTCGCGCTGATCGAGCCGGGCTCGTGCTTCACCGGCACGCTGCTGGAGCTCGCGCTCGCCGCCGATCGCAGCTTCATGCTGGACGGCAGCTTCGAGGACTCGAACCTGCCGCCCGCGACGGTGCGGCTCACGGCGATGAACACCGGCCCGCTGCCGATGGCGAACGGGCTCTCGCGGCTTGCCAGCCGCTTCTTCGGCGACGATGCCGCGCTCGGCAACGCGCTCGATGCCGTGGGCGACGATCTCGACGCCGAGGCGGCGGACGCGCTCGGCCTCGTGACCTTCGCGCCGGACGATATCGACTGGGAGGACGAGGTGCGCATCGCAATCGAGGCGCGGGCGGCCTTCTCGCCCGACGCGCTCTCCGGCATGGAGGCCTCGCTCCGCTTCGCCGGGCCCGAGACCCTGGAGACCAAGATCTTCGGCCGCCTCTCCGCCTGGCAGAACTGGATCTTCCAGCGCCCCAACACCGTCGGCCCCGACGGCGCGCTCAAGCTCTATGGCTCCGGGGTGCAGCCCACCTTCGACCGCAACCGCGTCTAGCACCGGGAGAGGCCAGCCCCATGCAGGTCGACCTGAACGAACGCATCCCCAACAACGTGGGCCTCGCCGACGACCGCCGGCTCCTGCGCGCGCTCGAGCGCTGGCAGCCGGCCTTCCTCGACTGGTGGCGCGACCTCGGCCCCGTCGGCGCGCTGCAGCACGACGTCTACCTGCGCACCGCCATCGGCGTGGATTCCGACGGCTGGGCGCACTTCGATCACGTCAAGATGCCCGACTACCGCTGGGGCATCTTCCTGGCCGAGCCCGAGGCCGAGCGGCGCATCAACTTCGGCATCCACAAGGGCGAGCCTGCGTGGCAGGAGCTGCCCGGCGAGTACCGGGCGGAGCTGCGCCGGCTCATCGTGATCCAGGGCGACACCGAGCCCGCGTCGGTCGAGCAGCAGCGGCGGCTTGGGCTCACCGCGCCCTCGCTCTACGACCTGCGCAACCTCTACCAGGTCAATGTCGAGGAAGGCCGCCACCTCTGGGCGATGGTGTACCTGCTGCACGCCTTCTTCGGCCGCGACGGGCGCGAGGAGGCAGAGGAGCTGCTGGCCCGCCACGCCGGCGATGCCGACAAGCCGCGCACGCTGGAGGCCTTCAACGAGCCGACGGACGACTGGCTCTCGTTCTTCATGTACACCTTCTTCCAGGACCGCGACGGCAAGTTCCAGCTCTGCGCGCTCGCGGAATCGGGCTTCGATCCGCTGTCCCGCACCTGCCGTTTCATGCTGACCGAGGAGGCCCACCACATGTTCGTGGGCGAATCCGGCGTGATGCGCATCGTGCAGCGCACCTGCGCGAAGATGCGCGAGCACGATACCGACGATGTCGCTCCCTTCGGCGCCGTGCCGCTCGCGCTCTTGCAGAAGTGGATCAACCTCCACTACTCGATCTGCCTCGATCTGTTCGGCTCGGAGAACTCGACCAACGCCGCCAACTACTACGCCATGGGGCTGAAGGGCCGCTATCACGAGATGAAGTTCGACGACGACCACGTGCTCTCGGACCGCACCGTGACGGTGCCCGGCATCGAAGGCGGCAAGCTGGTATCCCAGGAGGTGACGGCGCTGAAGGCGATGAACGAGACCCTGCGCGAGTCCTACATGGACGATAGCCAGCGTGGCCTCAACCGCTTCAACAAGATGATCCGCTCATTCGACATCGACGTCGAGCTGCGCCTGCCGCACCGCGCCTTCCACCGCAACATCGGCGCCTTCGCCGGCATCCGCGCGGCGCCGGACGGCACCCTTATCGACGAAGTGACGTGGGCGGCGAAGCGGGATGACTGGCTGCCGAGCGCGGCGGACCGCGCCTTCGTCGAGTCCTTGATGCACCCGGTGAGCACGCCCGGCGCCGTGGCCGGCTGGATCGCCCCGCCCAAACGCGGCATCCACGGCCAGCCCCTCGACTACCGCTACGTCGAGTTCCACTAGAGCGCGTCCGTCTTTGACGGACACGCGACAGGCCGCGACAGCGGCCCGCCGCGTATGCGGCGCGCCCGCGCAGGCGCCGGCCGCAGGCCGGCTGCCGTGAGCGACAAAGGGCTGGAGCGTTTCCGTATGAAACGGAAACGCTCCAGCCGGCTACTTCTTGCGAAAGCGGTCGAGCGCCACGATTTTTTCTCCGCCCGCCTCCGGCGCGACCTTCTCGCCGGCCGCCTCCGGCGAGACATCGTCTCCGTCCGCCTCCGGCGCGATCTCGGCCGCCGCCTCCTGTTCGGACGACTCCGCTGCGTCAGTCGCTGGCGACGGCGCTATTTCGTCCGCCTCTTGCCGAACGCCGAACTGCAGGCCGAACTTGACCGAAGGGTCGGCGTAAGCCGTGAGCGCCGCAAACGGCACGGCGAGCCGGTGGCCGACCTTGCTGAAGCTCAGCGTCACGGCAAAGCGGTCGTCCTCCACCTCCAGGTCCCAGAACTGGTGCTGGAGCACGATGGTCAGCTCGTCGGGGTAGCGCGCGCGGAGCGAATCCGGCACCTCGACTCCGGGAGCATCGGTTCTGAAGGTGATGTAGGCGTGATGAGTGCCGGGCCAGCCCTCCGAAGCGACGCGGCGAAGCGCCTCGCGAATCACCGAGCGCAGGCCGCCCTCGACCAGCGCGTCGTAGCCGATCAGATCCTTGCTCATTCCCTCGTCCGCACCCGCGCGCCCGGCGACACCATGAAACCCGGCCAGCAATCAGCTTAGCGCGGATGCCGCGCCACGGTCACGGCCCGCGTCGTGCGGGTCGCGCCGGAGGCGCGCGGTACGGAGGCGCGCGGTATGAAGGCCCGCGGGGCGCGGTCCGCAACCGTGGCGATACATATGCTGTAAGCGGGGGGCTTCTGTTGCCCGGCGCCCCCCAAGCCGCGCTTACCTAGCGATGCTAGGCAGCGAGGGCGACTTCGTTGTCGTTCGCACCTCTGAGTTGGCCCGATAACGGCGGTACCATGCCGGGCGAAAACCACACCTTTACCACGCACGTCGATCCTGGTTCGCCCCCGCAACTCGAGCGGCCCGCTCAAGGGGTGGTGGAGGCGCCGGGTACTGCCCCCGGGTCCGCAACGCTTATTTCGAGCAGCGTTTATCGCCATAGTCGACGGTCTCCCGCCGACGCCGCTAATATAGGCGGTCGCGGCGCCCGATGGAAGCCGCGACATCGGCTTTTCTTGCGGCTGCGAAGGCGGGACGCGATCGCTGACGGGGCCCGTCAAACCGCGCCACCGGAGACCACCGACACCATGCCGATCGACGACCACAAGCGGGCGGAGATCGAGGCCCAGCGCGCAGCCGCGCACGAGACCAGGCGCGTCACGGTGCCGGCCATGGAGGCGATCCTCTACGAGCGTTTCGACGTGCTCGACCACGGCTTCGTCCGCGTCATCGACTACATGGGGGATGATGCGGCCATCGTGCAGGCGGCGCGGGTCTCCTACGGCGCGGGCACGCGCAAGGTGCGGGAGGACCGCGCGCTGATCCGCTACCTCCTGCGCCATCGCCACACCACGCCCTTCGAGATGTGCGAGCTCAAGCTCCACATCAAGGCGCCGATCTTCGTCGCCCGCCAGTGGCTTCGCCACCGCACCGCCAGCGTCAACGAGTATTCCGCACGCTATTCGCGCCTGGACCGAGAGTTCTACGTGCCGGACCCGGCCCATCTCCAGTCGGTCCGGGAAGAGCAGATTGCGCGCCAGCGGGCCAGCAGCAGCGGCATGGACGACCTGTTCGGCTGGCGGGAGGCTGCGGAGACGCGTGAGGAGCTCGCCGCGCAATCCGGCACCAACAAGCAGGGCCGAGACGATTCGCTGACGGACGAGGAGGCGCGGCAGGCGCTCTCGCGCCTCGACTGGGTTTCGACCCGCGCCTACGGCGTCTACGAGAATCTGCTGAACGAGGACGAGAGCGGCGAGAAGAAGGACCCCGACCGCGCGGGCCTCGCCCGCGAGCTGGCGCGCGCGGCGCTGCCGGTCAACTACTACACCCAGTTCTACTGGAAGATCGACCTGCACAACCTGCTGCACTTCCTCTCGCTCCGCGCCGATGCCCACGCCCAGTACGAGATCCGCGCCTATGCCGACGTGATCCTCGACAGGATCGTCGCCCAGTGGGTGCCGGCGACCCATCAGGCCTTCCGCGACTATGCGATGGACGCCGCATCGCTCTCGACAGGCGCGCTCGACGTGGTCAGGCGTATGCTGGCGGGCGAGGCGGTGGACCAGGCGAAGAGCGGCCTCTCCAAGCGCGAGTGGCGCGAGCTGATGGCGGTGCTGGGCCGCGAGCCCTGACCCGCAATTCTCACCGCGCTCACGGGCCGGTTCCGTGTCCCACCTGGGATGGCAAGAAATTCTTATGCGGGATTCGCCGGGATCAAGTGGGATTAAGTGGGATAAGCGGGATTCAAGTGGGATTCTGAGGTAGGCGGTCCCACCGTCCACGGGCAGCAATCCCGCGCCCAGAGAACGCGCGCTGTCTTCGATTCCCGGTACGATGCCCGGCGTGTCCTGTTGCTGCTTCGCGGCAATCGGCCCGTGGGAGCATGAACAGCGCATCGCGCGATCCTGGCGCGTGCGCCGGTTCCCGTGCACCGCACCATAGTATTGTGACAAAGGCGTCAGGAGACGAAGAGTGTACGATAAGTCATGTTTTTCCACGATCTAAGTGTATTTCCTTGCGGACGGGAGTACGCTATCGTACGCCCCGATTCGCTTCCTCCAGGTACCTATTCAGTGCCCGACACTTGAGATGGGGATAACTCGCATGAAAGCGTTCGGTCACGCGGTGATGGGCGTGCGGGGATCAACGATTGAGGGTTCG
>JAPPHR010000112.1 GCA_028820995.1 Rhodospirillales bacterium | reverse complement strand
GGGGCGGGTTGTACTTGGGCGAGGTGATGGCGCAGCGCGGGTCGAGCGCCACCATGAGCGGCAGGCCCGGCGTGGAGCAGACGGCGACGACCCAGTGCTCGGTCCCCGAGTGTACACGCGCTAGTTGAGCTTTATCTTCCAGCCCGTTGATGCGGGCCACGAATTCCGGGTCGCCGTTGCGCGGCGCGATACGCTGGGCATAGTCCTCGACACAGGCCTCGGTCCAGGGGTCGTTGTACATCACGGGCAGGTAGGCGAGCCGACTTTCGAGCTCCAGGTCTTCCACCGACCCGAGCCCCTCGATCAGGCGCCGAAGCTCCCGCTCCAGATCGTCCAGGCCGATCAGGTCCGGCTCGTACTCGACGACCACCGAGTTGTAGGAGGGGTTGGTGTCGATCACGCCCCTGGTGCCGTCTTCCCGCAGCGCGGCGGTGAGCCCGAGAGCCATGAAGTTGAGGTCGATGCGGGCATCGTCGCCGAACTGCACCAGCACGAAGGTATCGCCGCCCGGCATGAAGCGCGGCTCGTCGTAGATCACGCGGCGTCCTCCAGGCTCGATTCGGCGCAGAGCGCGTCGATGGCGCGGCGCGCGGCCTGCGCTTCCGTGACCGAGACCAGGTGGAAGCGGTAGGTGTCGTTGGGCTTGGACTGGGCGAGCTTCCAGAATGCCGCCGAGGGCACCGTGAAGGGGTTGATGAAGCCGCCGGCCGAGGGTCCATCGTTCACCAGGATGATCGGCGTCTGGCCGCAGAGGTTCACCGCGCCCACGGGATAGCCGTGGTCCAGGATGTTGGAGGGGTGCTCGCCGTGCTCCAGCCCCTTGTCTGTGGCGCGGGCGGCAAACGTCCACTCGGGGCCGGAGAGGCGGTAGCCGGTGCGGTTGCTGCGGGCCTGCAGCGTCCAAGCGCTCTCCAGGAACATGCGTTGCCCCTCTTCGTCGATCCAGTCGTCGTTGGGGCCGGCCACGACCTCGATCTGCCAGCTGTTTTCCAAGGGGATGGGTGGGCGGCAGTCCAGGCGCACGCGGCGGGAGGGCGTGCCGTCTGCGGCACCCAGCGGTAATCGCTGGCCGTCCTTCAGGGCGTGGCCCTCGATGCCACCGACGCCTGCCATGTGGAAGGTTGCGCGGGAGCCCAGCACCGGCGCCGTATCGATGCCGCCAGAGACGGCGAGATAGGCGCGGGCGCCGACGCGGGCGAAGCCGGTCTCCAGCACCGCGCCGGCTGGGACGGCGACGCTCTCCCACTGCGGAATCGGTGCGCCGTCGAGCCGGGGCGCCATGGTGGCTCCGGTGAGCGCTATCACGGCCGCACTCTCGAAGCGCAGCGTGGGTCCGAGGAACTGGATCTCCAGCCCCGCGTCCTCCGGCGCGTTTCCCACCAGCAAATTGGCGAGACGGAAGGACCACATGTCGAAGGGTCCGGATGGCGGAAAACCCTGCTCCCAGAAACCGTAACGGCCAGGAAAGTCCTGCACGCAGGTCTCCAGCCCGGCCTTGAGCACCTCGATCATCGCTGCCGTCCGTCCCGCGCTTCCGTCATGTCGTGGTCCCGTACTTAGAAGGCGGTCATCCTGGGGCCAGCCGATGTCCCGAACAACCCCGCCGCCAGGAGCGCTCGACCGATACACGTGGCCATGATCGGGCTATGATGCTCTCCACCAGCGGGACCGAGCCCGCGCGGATTGGAGGAGCAAGCGCGATGGACCCCAAGACCCTGCAGAAGGCGGCTCTGAGCCTGCCGCCGGACGATAGGGCAGCGCTCGCCGAGAAGCTGCTGTCCAGCCTCGATGAGCCGTCCGAAGCCGACCTCGAGCGTGCCTGGCTTTCGGTGGCGGCCCGCCGCGCCCGCGAACTCGACCGCGGCGACGTGCAGGCGATTCCCGAAGAGGAGGTGCGGCAGAAGGCGCGGTCGCTCCTGCGGTGACGATCCGGTTTCACCCGGAGGCAGAAGCGGAGCACCTGGAGACCGTCGCGTACTACGAATCCCGCCGGCCTGGGCTCGGCAGCCACTACCTGGCGGCGTTCGAGCAAGCCCTGAAGGCCGTAAGCACTGACCCGCACCGATTTCGAATCGTCCAGGGGCCGGACATTCGCCGGGCGCCCTTGGTACGGTTCCCTCTCTCCATCATCTATCGGGAGACGAGTGGGAGGATCGAGATACTCGCTGTGGCTCATCACAGGCGGAGGCCGGCCTACTGGGCTGCCCGATCCTGATACGGCGTGTCAAGCATTAGCGTCGGCGGCCAACGCCCTGAGACGCATCAGAACCGAACGCTCATGTCCAGGGTCTCCAGCCACGCGTGGTAGGCGCGGATCGAGAACTTGGCGTAAGCCGCGACCTGGTGCTCGTAGGCGCCGCTCTCCACCTGGGCGCTCACGTGGTCGTACTCCTCGCGGCCCACGGGCACGAAGCGCACGCGGTCGCCGGGCCTGAGGAGAGCGAGGCGGTCGCGGAAGGCGCGCAGCCGCTGCGCCAGGTCGAACACCGGCACCGGCGAATGGCCGATGATCTGGTAGCCGCCGGGCGTGCGCGCCGGGTAGAGGCAGGTCACGGAGCCGCCATAGCCAAGCGTGCCCTTGGGCGTCCAGGTGCGGGGCGGGTTGTACTTGGGCGCCGTGAGCCGGCAGCGCGGGTCCAGCGCGATCAGCGAGGCGAGGCCCGGATAGAAGCCCAGAGCCGCCACCCAGTATTCCGTGCCCGAATGGATGCGCGCGAGCTGCGCGCGGCTCTCCAGCCCGTTGAGCCGCACCATGAGGTCCGGGTCGTACTCCTTGTCTGCGATGCGGGCGCAGTAGTCCTCCCAACAGGCGCGGGTGACGTGGTCGAAGTAGAGCACGGGGAAGGTGTAGAGCGGGCTCGGCAGCTCCACGTCCTCCAGCGAGCCGAGGGAGGCGAAGATCCCGCCGATCTCGCGCACCACGTCGTCGTAGCCGATCCGGTCGGGATCGTAGCTGATGACGATGGAGGCCATGTTGGGCAGCAGCTCGATGATGCCGTCGAAGTCGGCCTCGCGGACCCGCGCGGTCAGCGCGTGGACCAGGAAGTTGAGGTCGAAGTTGAGCTCGTCCCCCAGCTCCATCTCGATGAAGCGGTCGCCGCCCGGCGTGAATCGCGGCTCGTCGTAAATCATCGTGCGCGCCGGCCTCCGCCATGCGTGCCCCTCCGGCCGAGACGCCGGTGCGATGGGTTCTAGCGCGCCCCGCAGGCGGCGCCAAGCGTGCCGGCTCCCCGTTCTCTGCTATAAGTCCGGAGGCGGAAGCGGGCAGGGGAGAGCGCGATGCCGACGATGGAACCACTGACCTCGATGACTCCGTGGAATCGGCTGAGCGCGGACGAGGACGACTGGCGGAACGAGGATCCGCAGGTCCTCGCCTATCTCCTGGAGCAGCTCATCCTCATCCGCCGCTTCGAGGAACGCATCCTGGAGCTCTTCAAGGCGGGCTGCGTGCACGGGCCCGCGCACGCGAGCATCGGCCAGGAGGGCGGCGCCGTCGGCGCCATGTCGACGCTGACGGACGCCGACAAGATCAACGCCACGCACCGCGCCCATCACCAGTTCCTGGCGAAGTTCCTGAACCACGCGGCGCCGGCGGACTACGACCCGCGCGCCGACGAGTGGCCCGACGCGATGCAGGAGGTCGTGCACCGCTCCATGGCCGAGATCATGGGGCTCTCGCCCGGCTACTGCGGCGGGCGCGGCGGCTCGATGCACATGCGCTGGGACGAGGCCGGCGTGCTCGGCACCAACGCCATCGTCGGCGGCAACCCGCCGCAGGCGGTGGGCTACGCGCTGGCCGAGAAGCTCCGGCGCAGCGGCAACCTCACCGTTACCTTCTTCGGGGACGGCGCGATGCAGAACGGCGCGGCCTACGAATCCCTCAACATGGCCGCCCTCTACGACCTGCCCATCGTCTTCTTCGTCGAGAACAACCTCTACGGCGTCTCGACGCATGTCTCGGAAACCACGCGCGAGACCAGGCTTTCCGCGCGGGGGCAGGGGCTCGCCGTGCCCTCGGTCGAGGTCGACGGCATGGACGTGATGGCCGTGCGCAAGGCCATGCAGTGGGCGCGCGGCCGGATCGAGGACGAGACGGGACCGGCGCTGATCGAATCCCTCACCTACCGCTACTTCCACCAGCACGGACCGATGAAGGGCAGCGCCTTCGGCTACCGCGACAAGGACAAGGA
The DNA here is from genome assembly GCA_028820995.1 of Rhodospirillales bacterium. Lineage (GTDB taxonomy): Bacteria > Pseudomonadota > Alphaproteobacteria > UBA828 > UBA828 > WTGU01. Next base: position 37,693 of record JAPPHR010000112.1, on the reverse strand, counting down.
GGAGGCCTGGCACGACCGTGACCCGGTAACCACCATGCCGAAGCATCTGATCGACTGCGGCATCATAGACGAGGCCGGGGTCGCGGTGCTGGAAGGGCGCGCGCACGCAGCGGTGGAGAGCGCCGCGAAGGCGCTGACCGAGACCGAGCCGGGAACCAATCGGCTCCGCGTCGTGCCGGCGCTCTGGCCCGACACGGCAGAGATCGATATCGGCATCCGCGGCGACCTCTCGGAGCTCGACGGCGTGCCGCGCATGGAGCCGGAGGACGTGGACCCGGCGGCGGCGCGCGAGATGACCTTCATCGAATCGATCGCCGCCGCGCAGTTCCACGCGATGGAGCGGGACGAAAGCGTGATCGTGCTGGGCGAGGACGTGCACCGGCTCAAGGGCGGCACTGCGGGGGCCACCAAGGGGATCAAGGAGGTGTGGCCTGAGCGCCTGATCGGCACGCCGATTGCGGAAAACGGCTTTTGCGGCATGGGGCTCGGCGCTGCGGTCAACGGGCTCAGGCCCGTCGTCGAGATCATGTATGCGGACTTCTGCCTGGTCGCGGCGGACCAGCTCTTCAACCAGGCGGCCAAGGTGCGCCACATGTTCGGCGGCCGGCACGATGCGCCGCTGATCCTGCGCGCCCGCGTGGCGGCCGGCGGGGGCTACGGCTCGCAGCATTCGATGGACCCGTCGGGAATCTTCGCGCTCTGGCCGGGCTGGCGCATCGTCGCGCCGACCACGCCATTCGACTACGTGGGGCTCTTCAACAGCGCCGTCCGCTGCAACGACCCGGTGGCGATCATCGAGTGCCAGGCGCTCTACCAGGGCTCAGGGCTGGTGCCGGACGACCTCGACTACTGCATCCCCTTCGGCAAGGCGCGCATCGTGCGCCCCGGCTCAGCCTGCACGGTGGTGACCTGCGCCAACATGGTGCCGGTGAGCGTCGCCGCCACAGAGGCCGCCGGGATCGACGCCGAGGTGATCGATCTGCGCACCCTCGACCCGCTCGGCATGGACTGGGAGACCATCGGGGCCAGCGTGCAGCGCACCAACCGTCTGCTGATCGTGGAGCAGACCGCGCGCGGGCCTTCGCTCGGCGCCCGCATCGCCCAGGAGGCGCAGGAGCGGCTCTTCGACTGGCTCGATCACGAGATCCTGCGGGTCTCCGGCTCGCAGGCGGCGCCCGTCGTCTCCAAGGTGCTGGAGACCGCCGCGCTTGCGCAAGAAGAGGACGTGATCGCGGGGCTGCGCGCCGTCACCGAGGCCGCGCCGCTGCCCGACGCCGCGGAGTAGCGCGTAACGGCCTCAGCCGTTGAAGGGGACGTGGGCGACGGCCTCTTCGACTTCGATGCCAAGGACGGCGCAGAAGCTGCCGAGGAGCTGGTAGTAGCCGACCATCACCACGAGATCGACGAGGCCGGCGTCGCCGAGGGCTTCGCGCAAGTCTGCGACCAGCGCGTCGTCCACGTCCTCGCCGCTCGCCAGCAGGCGGCAGAGGCGGAGCGCCGGCCCGACGGGTGCGGGCTCGGCCTCGATCGCGAGTGTGCCTACGGACTTGCGGAAGCGCTCCGGCACCTTGTGGATGTGGTGGTCCCACTCGTAGACATTGCCGACTCCTTGAGCGACGGTGCAGATCACCATCTCGCGCAGATCGTTATCCAGTGCCGAGTGCCAGCGGACATGCTCGCCCACGGCGGCAACTGACCTGAGCGCCTCCGGGCTCCGCCCCATGACCGCGAACATGTTGGGCATGAAGTCGAGCTTGCGGGTCTCGACCACGTGATCCCAGATTTCCGTCTTGCCGGCCGGGAAATCGCTGCGGTCCGCGCGTGGCAGGCGTTGGGCCTCGGCATAGCTCGTCATGCGTCCATCCTCTTGGTGCGACGGTTCAGTCCGCGAACGCCTCGATCATGGCATGGTGGTTGGCCAGCGATTCCTCGCGCTCGATGAAGGGCATCGGGCAGTAGAGCAGCACGGTCTCGAACAGTCCCTCGAAGCGGTCGAGCTGGCTGCGCACGTCGTCCGGCGTGCCGGCCAATACCAGCGCATCCACCATGTCGTCGGTCACGAGGCCGGTCATGGCGGCGAGGTCGGCGCGCGCCCAGGCATCGCGGATCGCAAGCTTCTCGCGCGTGAAGCCGGCCGGGTCGAGCACCTGGTCGAAGTAGGGGAGGCACGAATAGAACGCGATGGGCCCGCGCGCGCGGCGGCGCGCACGCTCCCGGTCGCGGTCCACGGAGCAGACCTTGAGCGAGCAGAGCTCGATATCGGCACGGGTGCGCCCCGCCCTGGCAAGGCCCTTGTCGATGTTGGGATGCACGATGTCGGTGAAGTAGCGGGGCGTGTTGAGGAGGTTCGCCAGCAGGCCGTCGGCGATCTCGCCCGTGAGCTGCAGCATCGCCGGCTGCACGGCGGCGAGGTAGATCGGCGGCGGCGCGCAGAGCGGTGCCAGCACGCGGCGGTAGTCGCGGATCGTGATGATCTCGCCTTCGTACTCGATGGGCGACTCTGGGTTGGCGGTCCACATCAGGCGGATCGCCTCGACGTATTCCCGCATGCGCCGCACCGGGCGGCGGTAGGGGAGGCCGTGCCAGTTCTCGTTCCACGCGGGCGGTGCGGTGCCGAGGCCGAGCACGAAGCGGCCGCTCGTGAGCTCCGCCATAGACATGGCGCTGATCTCGGTGAGCGCAGGCGGCCTTGCGAAGATGGCGACCCCGGTGCCGAGGCGGGCGCGCTTGCAGGCGGCGGCCATGCCGGCGAGCGGCACGAAGGCGTCGCGGCCGAGCTCGGTGGTCCACAGGCTGTCCGCGCCTGCGTCCTCGGCCTTGGCCGCGAACGCGATGGTCTCCTGCAGCGTCAGGTTGTCGCCGCTGAAGAGCACGGCCCACTTCCACTTGCGGGTCTTCCCGGCCATCGGACCTCTCTCAGGCTTAGCGTGGTTCGGCGCGGAGCGCGGCGGTAGCGGCCTCGTCCACGGCCCCGTCGGCAGCGATGACGACGCCGTAGTCGGTCTGCGCCTGCTCGGCCGAGATGTAGCCGTCGGCGACATCGGCCGCGACCCGGTCCGCCGGCCGGGTGAGGGGATCGCCGAAGCCGCCGCCGCCGCCGGTCACCACGGCGACGCGATCGCCCTCCGCCAACGCTTCGTAGGGAATGCGCGCGACCCGCTTGACGCTGCCGCCCGACTCGATCCGCATGTAGTTGTTCGAGCCCTCGCCGCCGCCCTGCAGACCCCACGGGCGCTCGATGGAGCGGCCGATGCTGCAATTGGTGTGGGCGTCTGCACCCGCCACCTCGAACTCGCGGACCACGCCGAAGCCGCCTCGGTGGCGGCCTGCGCCCGCGCCACCTTCCACGTTGAGGGCGTAGCGGCGGATGGCGAGGGGGAACTTCGCCTCGAACAGCTCGACCGAGTAGTTGTAGGTGTCGCCGTCGGTGGTGGCGATGAGCGCGCTGGTGCCGTCGCCCGACGCGGTCGCGCCCCAGCCGCCGATGGCGGGCTCGATGTGGACGTAGACCTCGCCGCTCTCCGGGTCGCGGCCGTAGAAGTAGGTGCCGGCGAGGCTCATGTAGGAGCCTGCGCTGAAGCGCTCGGGCGCGACGTGGGCGAGCGCCTTCCAGGCAAGCTCGGAGGCATGGGCCGAGCCCTCGTAGTACCAGCCGGTGGGCGCCGGCTTCTCGGCGGTGAACACGGTGCCCGGCGGGCAGACCAGGCTCACCGGGCGGAACCAGCCCTCGTTGGAGGGCGCCTGCGGGTCCACCAGCGACTTGAACACCGTCTTGACCGCCGAATCGAGCGCGCCGAAGGCGCAGTTGATGGGCCCCTTGACCATCGGGCTGGTGCCGGTGAAGTCGAACGTGATCGTCTCGCCCCGTATGCGGACGCGGACGGCGACGCGGAAGCGCTCTTCGGAAATGCCGTCGCCGTCGATCCAGTCCTCCGCCTCGTAGTCGCCGTCGGGGAGCGCTGCGACGGCGGCCCGGCTGAGCCGCTCGCTGGTCTCCAGGATGTGGCCGAAGGTGCCTTCCACCGCGGCCTTGCCGTAGCGGGCGATGACCTCGCGGAGCCGCGTCTCGGCGATGCGGACGGCGGCGAGCCCTGCGTTGAAGTCGCCGAGGGACTGCACGGGCAGGCGCACGTTCTCCCGGATCAGCGCGATCACGTCGTCGATGGTCTCGTCGTCCCGGCAGACGCGGATGCCGGGGAAGCGCACGCCCTCCTGATAGATCTCGGTGGCAGTGGGCGAGATGCTGCCGGGCACGGCGCCGCCCACCTCGCTCCAGTGCGCCACGGAGATGGCGAAGGCGAAGAGCCGGTCCTCCACGAAGATCGGCTTGATCAGCGCGATGTCGCAGCTGTGGGTGCCGCCCTCGAAGGGGTCGTTGGTCATGAAGACGTCGCCCGGCCGCATGGTCTCGCCGTGGCGGCGCACGATGGAGTGCACCTGCAACGCGAAGGTGCCGGTGAAGAGGGTGATGCCGTTGGTCTGGACCACGAGCTCGCCGTCGGCATCGCAGAGGCCGCAGGCGAAGTCGAGCACCTCGTAGATGACCGGGCTCATCGAGGTCTTGGCGATGACGATGCCCATCTCGTCGGCAAGCGCCAGGAGCTTGCCGCGGATGATCTCGCGCGTGACCGGATCGGCGCCGGTTTCTGTCTCAGGTGCGGTCATTCGGCCTCCAGGCGCGGGATTGTTCCCGAGGCTCCGGGCCTGCGCAAGCGGGCGGGGCCGAAAACGGGCCCGGATAGACCATTGGCGGTGTGCACCGACAGATTGTCTATCAGCGCGTGGGCCTGGCGCCGATCGGGGCTTCCAAATCGGCAATATCGGGCGCGTCACAGGCGTTGACGTTCCACACCGAGTCACGTTCGGCGTTCTCAATGTCGACCGCGGTGGGACTCCACGTCACCGGCGTACTCGACGGCGAGGCGGCCGGCGTCTCTGGCCCGCCGGTCACACGATCGAAGACCTCGCGGTACTCCGGATGCTCCGTGCCGGCCAGGCGATCCCACCAGGTGAAATAGAGGCCGTAGTTGGAGCCCCTGGAGCTGTGGTGAAGGTCGTGATGCGTGGTCGTGGTCAAGACGCCGAGCACCGGATGCGCCGGCACGCTTCGTGGAAACAGCTCGAAGCCGCTGTGGCCGATAACGTTGCGGACGATCATGTGGAGCATGAACAGGTATATGACCGTAACGTGCAGCGGCAGGATGAATATGAGGATTGTCAGGAACATCGCCTGAACCACGGCCTCCATGGGCGCAAAGGCATAGGCCGCCCAGGGCGACGGGCTGTGCGATTCATGATGCAGCCGGTGAAACCGATCGAACAGGCGCGGATGGTGCATCAGGCGATGGGTCCAGTAGAAATAGGCATCGTGAAGCACGATGGTCACCGCCAGACTGAAGGCGCCGTAGAGCCAGCCGTAATCCGCCACGTGCGTGTAGACGAGCGACCAGCCGTTCGCCATCGAGACGTAGATGAAGACGCCGTTGAGCGCAAAGATGAGCGCCGTGAGAAGCGAATAGAGCACCTCGCGCCGGATTGCATGGGGCGGCGCGAAACCGGGCTGGATCTTGCGCCAACGGAAGGGATTGCCCTTCCACACATAGAGAGCAAGGAAGGCGACACTCGCCGGAACGACGATGAGCAGAAGGTGTGCGCCGAGGATGACGGGCCACGCCGGCAGGGCCGCGATCAGATCGTCGAAGCCGGCCATGGCTGTCCTTGGTTCGGGTCGGAAAACACAGCAGTGCGAGGTGCGGGCGTCGGACGTGCCGTGCCCGGTGACGAGGTCAGCTGACAAGACTCTAGCTCAGGAGGCGATGGTTCGCCATGCGGCGCCAACACATCCGCCACTTCCCATCGATGCCGGAGCCGGCGACCGGTACCCCAGGCCGGCCTTGCGCCGGGTCCACAACGATATCCGACACCGCACCGCACCATGGTGCGGTTACCGACCGGGCTGCCGCGGTCGATGATGCTCCGATTTCGTCCGAACGCGAAAGGAGCCGTCATGGCGACCCAGAGACAGATCGAAGCCAACCGGGAGAACGCCCGCAAGAGCACCGGGCCGAGGACCGAGGCCGGCAAGGCAGCATCGTCGGCCAACGCGCTCAGCCACGGCCTCACCGCCGAGTGTCTCGTGCTGCTTCCAGATGAGGACGGGGACGCGTTCGCGCGGCTCAGGGAGGGCGTGATCGCCGACCTCGCGCCGGCGGGCGCGCTGCAGGAGGTGCTGGCGGAGCGCGTCGCCGTGCTGCTGTGGCGGCTCGACCGCGCCGCCCGGATGGAGGCGGAGCTCTTCATCCACGGCGAGCTCAGCCTGAAGCGCAGCTCGCTGGATCAAGCGCAGAATCGCGCCCTTGTCGATGGCTGTCTCGCCCAGCACCTGGGGGAGGAGGCGATGAAGGCGAAGGAAACGCTCGCAATGAGGAGACTCCAAATCGACGCGAGCATCATGGCCGAGGCACCATCGGCACGGGTGCTGGTGGAGCGGCGGGAGAGCGCGCGCACCTTCGACCGGATTGCACGTCACGAAGCGATGCTGCAGCGGTCGTTGAACCGGACGCTGGACGAGTTCCGCCGCCTGCGCGACGCGGCGGGCGCGGCGGCCGAGAATAGCGCCCCGCCGCCGGACCGAACGGCCGATCCCGACCCGGCGCCGCCGGCAGAGGCCGATCCCGAATCGGCTCCCTCCGGCGGGGCGCGCCCGCCCGCACCCCGGGCCTCGCACGCACCCGCCGTCGGGGTCTCTGCCGGGGCCGCGCGCGACGGCGAAGAAGCTATTTTGCAAAACGAAGCCAATTCCGCGCAATGCCTTGAAGGGGCGTCCAATTCAGGCAGCGGCGTGAACCCGCCGACGGCCCCGCCCGTCGCCTGAGTTCCCTCCCGCCGGCGGCGGCCCGGCCGGCTGGTGTGCGAAGTTAGTTGGACTTCGGTCGAGACAGGTGAGCCTCTGGCCGCTATTCGCAGACTACTCCGTCGCCGTCCCCGTCGCGCATGAAGGCATAGGCCGGATGGTCGCGCGACACGGGAGCAATGCCGTGGCGTCTCGCCTCCGCGCACGTGATGCGGCCGTTGCGATTGTCGTCATAGAGTCGCAAGGCCACCGAGATGACAGTGGGCCCGGTCGCCGGCGACGCAGTGGGGGCCTTCGCCTCACGGTCGGTAAAGACGATGTCGGTGGAGGAGCAGTCCGAGAGGACGCGCTGCAGCGCGGCGGCTTCATCGCGGTCAACGGTCAGGGAATACTTGAACTTGACGGCAACGACGCGCGCGGCGAACCAGCAGCGGTTCCTGGGGGGAAGCCATTCTGCGGCGTCATAGGCGCACTTGCCGTTCCCGCCGCAGCGGTTCACCTCGGGCGCGGCCAGGGTCAGGTTGAGCAGGTCGGAGGCGAAGCGATGCCGGACCGAAGGGTCGGCGGCACAGAGTCCGCTGTCATGGCCCTCGGAGACGGCGACGATGTGCTCGATGTCGGTGCGGCTTGTGCTCGAAAAGTGACGCCCCGTGTAGGGTCCGTAGATTCTGCCCCCCATGGCGGCGACGATCTCGGCTTCGACCGACTGCGAATAGCGGTACTTGTCTCGGTCGTAAGGTGCGCAGCGGTCCTCTGGTGCGATGACGAGGCCGCGCCAGGACTCGGCGCCGAAGGCCTGACCGAAATTGGCGATGCCAGCAGCTACGACCGCAAGCACGGCGAGTCCCACTACTGCCGAGCGGCAGGAAAGCCCGTGCGCCCATGTCACGGCGATGTCCGAGATGAGTCTCACGAATCAGATTATTCATCGGATTTTCCAATTACGATTATTCGATTTTGATATGACGATATGCAGTTCGTATATGCCAATTGGCCCGGCTTGCAGACAGGCCTGCGGCGGCATAGCTTCGGCGCGGCGGCACCGCAGCCGGCGTCACAGGGGAGAAAGCGATGGCCAGGATCGTCGAGGTGCGCGCAAGCGCTCATTCGTGCCCGTTCGAGACCAATCTCGTGCGCATGGGTCTCGGCACCAACACCAAGCGCGATATCGTGCTCGTGCGGATCACCGACGAGAGCGGTGCCACCGGCCTCGGTGAGGCGCATCACGGCCAGAACCCCACGGCGATGGCGACGGTGGTCCAGGACGGGCTGGGCTCGCTCATCGTCGGCGCCGACCCGCTGGACAGCGAGGGCATCTGGCACCGGCTCGAGCGCCAGCAGATCACAACGCACGGGCTGGGCGCCGGCAGCATCACTGCATTGGCCGGCATCGACAACGCGCTCTGGGACCTCAAGGGCAAGCTGCTGGGCTTGCCGATCTACACGCTGATGGGCGGCTCCAAGAAACGCATCCGCGCCTATGCCGGCGGTTTAAGTCTCGGCTTCAAGCCACCGGAAAACTTGGAGAAAGAGGTCGCCGCTCTGGTGGCCGAGGGCTATACGGCGATCAAGATGCGCGTCGGCGACCACCCGGCGCGGGACGCCATGCGCGTGAACCACATCCGCAAGACTTTCGGCGACGATCTCGACATCGCCGTCGATGCCGCGACGCGCTACGACCTGCTCGATATCCCGGACGTGCTGCGCTACTGCGAGGAGAACCGGGTGTACTGGCTGGAAGAGCCGTTCACGCCGGACAACATCCCGGCCTACGCGGAGCTTCGTACGCGCACCGCCATCCCCATCGCCGCCGGCGAGAACCACTACGGGAGGCCGGCCTTCCGCGCGCTGTTCGAGGGACGCGCGATCTCCGTCTGCCAGGCGGATTTCTGCAAGTCGGGCGGGCTCAGCGAGCTCAAGAAGATCTCGGACATGGCCGCGGCCTGGCACATCCCGATGGCGCCGCACACGAGCCACAGCATCCTGAGCGCGGCCGGAAACGCGCATCTGCTGTCGGCGATCCCGAACGGGCTGATCTACGAGGCCGACGTCGCCCAGGTGAACCCCTTCCGCACTGACCTCGCGAAGGGCTATACGGGTGTCGTGGACGGCCACATCGAGCCGCCGGACGGGCCGGGCCTCGGGATCGAGATCGACGAATCGGTTCTGGAGCGCTATCCCGCGATTCCGGGACCCTGCTACATTCCGGGCTGGGCCAGGGAGTAATCGACGCAGGGGGAGGGGGCCATGACGCCTGAAATCACCCCGACCGACGCCACCCTCGGTGCGACGGTCCGCAACGTGCGGCTCGATGCGATCGACGACGAGACCTTCGCCGCCGTCGAGGCGGCGTGGCACGCCTACGCCGTGCTGATGTTCCCCGATCAGCACCTGACGGAAGAGGCGCAGGTCGCCTTCAGCGAGCGTTTCGGCCCGCTGGAGCGCAGCCTCACCAAGACGCACACCCAGGGCGATCCGGCGATCATCCACCTCTCCAACGTGAAGAAGGACGGGACGCTCTGGGGGGCCGACAGCGACACGGGCAGGCTGCTGCACGGCAACAATTTCTGGCACACCGACAGCTCCTTCAAGCGCATCCCGGCCAAGGGCTCGGCACTGTCGGCGAAGATCGTGCCGAAGACCGGCGGCGAGACCGCCTTCGCCGACATGCGCGCGGCCTTCGACGCCCTGGAGCCCGCCATGCGGGACTGGCTTGCGGACAAGACGGCCGTGCACAGCTATGCCTACAGCCAGAGCAAGGTCGGTGGCATGGGCGGGATTACCGAGGACGAGTGGGACTCTCTGCCGCCGGTGGAGCAGCCCGTCATCCGCACCCATCCGGCGACCGGGCGGCGCAACCTCTATATCGGCCGCCACGCGAGCCACATCGTCGGCGAGGATCAGGAAGAGAGCCGCCGCCTGCTGGAGCGGCTGTGCGCCGATGCGTGCCGGCCGCCGCGCATTTTCGTCCACAAGTGGCGGGAGGGCGATCTGGTGCTGTGGGACAACCGCTGCGTCCTGCACCGCGGCCTCGGCCATCCCCCGGATCAGCCGCGCCGCATGGTCCGCACCACCATCGCCGGCGACGCCGGCGACGCCAACGAGTGGGTGGCCTGAGCGGCCGGAGCTCGGGGCGGCGACAGCCCTCCCTCACTGGCGATATTGGCGCTGGACGCAACCCGGTGTGTCCTCTATCCTTCATAATGGTCGTAAATCATAACGTTGTCATTAGATATGCGACAATTAATTGCGCGACCTTCGCTTCTGGCAGAGATTGCCGGCGGCCTCTCCGAAGTGCCGGCAGTCGCCTTGCTAGGCGCCCGGCAGGTGGGCAAGACGACACTGGCCCGGCAACTCGCCCACGAGTGGCCGGGTCCGTCCACACTCTTCGACCTCGAAGTTGCGGCGACGCGCGAGGCGCTGACCGGAACACCTGAGAGAGTGCTGGGAAACAGCGAGGGGCTGGTCGTCATCGACGAAATCCAGCGCATGCCGGGGTTGTTCGAAGTGCTGCGCCCGATCTGCGACGAACCCGATCGAAAGGCGGTCTTCCTGCTGCTGGGCAGCGCTTCCTGGGACCTGATCAAGGGGGTTTCCGAGACGCTGGCGGGTCGGATTCTGTTTGTGGACGTGGGCGGCTTCTCGCTGGCCGAGGTAGGACCCGTCAATCAGGACCGGCTCTGGATGCGAGGAGGCTTCCCGCGCGCATGGTTGGCACCGTCTGCGCCTGCGTGGACACGCTGGATGCGCTCGTTCACGCGGACATTTCTGGAGCGTGACGTGCCAGGGCTGGGCTCCAGGGTCTCGCCCGACTCGCTGGGGCGCTTCTGGCGCATGCTCGCGCACTATCACGGGCAGACCTGGAACGCGGCGGAACTGGCGCGTTCGATGGACGTGACCGTTCCGGCGGTGAACCGCTACCGCGACCTGCTGGCTGGCGCCTTCATGGTCCGGGTCCTGCCGCCGTGGTTCGAGAACCTGGGCAAGCGGATCGTCAAGTCTCCCAAGGTCTATCTGCGCGACAGCGGCGTGCTGCACTTTCTGCTAGGGCTCGAAAAGGAGACGGACCTGCCCGTGCATCCGCGCTACGGCGCCAGTTGGGAGGGATTCGCACTGGAGCAGACGCTGCTCGCGCACGGCCAGCACGAAGCGTACTTCTACGCCACCCGGCGGGGTGCCGAGCTCGATCTGCTGTTGCTGCGGCGGGGACGGCGCTGGGGCTTCGAGTTCAAGTGTACCGACGCGCCACGCACAACGAAGTCCATGCATATCGTCATGGAAGACTTGGGTCTGGAGCATCTATGGGTTCTCTATCCGGGGCATCGGACCTATCCGCTTTCCGACGCCATCACCGCGATGTCCCTCAAGAGCGTTGCAGACATCAGCCTCAAGCCGACTTCAGGCCGATAGAACTATTGCGGCGGGGCTGGGTGGGGCGTGCGATCGGTCGGCCCCGCCTGTATGGTTGTGCCCCGTCTGCGGGGCGGAATCAGGGAGAAAAAAGATGGTGGAATTGCCTGAACTGGCCAGGAGACTGCTCGACGGCAAGAACTTCGCGACCGTGGCCACGCTCATGGGCGACGGCGGGCCCCAGGCCACCGTTGTCTGGATCCACACCGACGGGCCGCACATCGTCTTCAACACGGCGGAAGGGCGGGTGAAGCCCCGCAACATGCGCCGCGATGCGCGGGTTGCGATTGCCGTGTTCGACATGGAGAACCCTTATCTGCAGGCCATGATCCAGGGCCGTGTCGTGGCGATGGAGCACGAGGGCGCCGACGCGCACATCGACGCGATGGCCAAGAAGTACATGGACCTCGACAGCTATCCTTACCGGCAGGAGGGCGAGCAGCGCGTGATCGTCAGGATCGCACCTGAAAAAGTCGCGCTCATGGAATAGGCGCTGCCAACGGCGCGGCTACAGGAGAAAAGCGATGAGGCTTGAGGGCAAGCGGGCACTGATCACCGGCGGACTCGGCGGCATCGGCCGCAAGGTCGCCGAGCGCTTCGCCGCGGAAGGCGCGGAACTGGCGCTCGCCGACGCGGCCTCGGGCGAGAGCCCGGTGGCGGAGGCTCGCTGCTACGTGGCCGATCTCAGCCGCGTCTCGGAATGCCGGCGTCTCGCCGCCGAGGTCGAGGCCGATCTGGGGCCCATCGACCTGCTGGTCAACTGCGTCGGCGTCTTCGAGCAGATGCCCTTCGACGAGACCACGGAGGAGAACTGGGACCGTAACCTCGACATCAACCTCAAGGGCGTGTTCTTCCTCATCCAGTCGGTGGTGCCGCAAATGCGCAAGCAGGGCGGCGGCCGCGTCGTCAACACTACGTCCATCGCCGCAAGCCAGGGCTTCGCCAACGCCGAGGCCTATTGCGCGGCGAAGGGCGGACTCCTCAACCTCACGCGCGCGCTGGCGATGCAGCTCGCGCCCGACAGGATCAACGTCAACTCGGTGGCGCCTGGCTTCATCCGCACCCAGATGACCGAGCACCAGTGGACGAACGACGCCTTCAACGCCGGCCTCGCACGCATGCTGGCGACCCGCACCGGCTACATGGAGCCCGACAATATCGCCGCAGCCGCGCTCTTCCTCTGCTCCGACGACGCCGCCCACATCCACGGCGTGAACCTGGGCGTGGACGACGGCTGGCTGGCGGGCATCGCCGGGGCCGCGTTCTCATGAAGCCGCAGACGGCTGAGGCGACAGGGGCAGCGCAATGAGATTCGGCCTCCTCTTCGCGCACCAGGTGCCGCCGGAGAGCGGCATCGCCAGCAGCGAGACCTATCGGGACATGCTGCGTTGCCTGCCGCGGGCCGAAGAGCTGGGCTACGTCTCCGCGTTCCAGTGCTCCCACCACATTCAGAAGGACGGATTCTGCCCCGGCCCCCTGGTGGCCATGGCCGGCGCCGCGGCGGTGACCGAGCGGATGCGGATCGGCACCGCGGTCCTGCTGGTGCCGCTCTACGCCCCGCTCAAGCTGGCGGAAGACGTGGCGGTGATCGACAACCTCTCGGGCGGGCGCTTCGTCTTCGGCGTGGCGCCGGGCTACGTGACGCAGGAGTTCGCCGCCCACGGCGTGCCGCGGGAGGAGCGCGTGGGACGCTTCGAGGAGGCGCTGGATCTGATGATCCAGGCCTGGAGCGGCGAGCCGTTCTCCTTCGAGGGGCGCTACTACCGGGTGCCCGAGGGGCGGGTGACGCCGAAGCCGGTGCAGCGGCCGCATCCGCCCATCTGGTACGGGGTCTCGGCTCCGGGCTCGTTGCGGCGGGCCGCGGCGCGGCGCTCGGTGCAGATCATGTCGCCTCGCCACGGGCTCGCCGAGCTGCAGGACCACTTCAAGCCCTACGAGGCCGCTGCCGCCGCCGCCGGCTGGGAGATCCCGGAGCGGCCGATCATCCGCCAGGTGTTCGTCGCGCCGACCACGGCGGAGGCGGAAGCGAAGGCCGCGCCGGCGGTGGACTACCTCTATCGCGAGCTTTACGGCGCCGCTTCCGCCGCCGGCGACCGGGTGCTGAGGCGGGACGACGGCAGTGTGATCGACGATCCCACCGAGGTCGCGTTCGCGACCTTCAAGGACCGCTACATCATCGGCGATCCCGACTTCGCCATCGCCCGCATCCGCGACTACCAGGCGGCCTGCAACCCGAGCGAGATGATCTGCTGGATGCACATGCCCGGCATTCCCGGCGCCGACGCCATGGCCTCGGCCGAACTCTTCGCCAGCGAGGTGATGCCGCACTTCCGCTGACGCGGTGGTCCACGTTAGCGGGAGAGAAAGCAGCAGCACATGAGCACTAGCGACGATTTCATCCGGGCGGTGGTCCGGGCCGACCTTGCGGCCGGGCGGCATGACGAGGTGGTGACGCGCTTCCCGCCGGAGCCCAACGGCTATCTGCACATCGGCCACGCCAAGTCGATCTGTCTCAACTTCGGCGTGCCGCAGGAGTTCGGCGGGCGCTGCCACATGCGCTTCGACGACACCAACCCGACCAAGGAGGAGCACGAGTTCATCGAGGCGATCCAGAAGGACGTGCGCTGGCTCGGCTTCGACTGGGGGGAGCACCTCTACTTCGCCTCCGACCACTTCGAGCGCCTCTACGCGTGGGCCGAGCACCTGATCGAAGCCGGCGACGCCTACGTGGACGATCTCTCGGCGGAGGATATCCGCGCGCATCGCGGCACGTTGACCGAGCCGGGGCGCGACAGCCCGTACCGGACGCGGCCAACAGCCGAGAGCCTCCACCTCTTCCGCCGCATGCGGGCCGGTGAGTTCCCCGAAGGCGCGCGGGTGCTCAGGGCGAAGATCGACATGGCGTCGGGCAACATCAACATGCGCGACCCCGTGCTCTACCGCATCCTCCACGCCGCCCACCCGCGCACCGGCGAGGACTGGTGCATCTATCCGACCTACGACTTCGCCCACGGGCAGTCGGACGCGATCGAGGGCGTCACGCACTCGCTCTGCACGCTCGAGTTCGAGGATCACCGCCCGCTCTACGACTGGCTGATCGAGCGGCTGCCGGTACCGATGGTGCCGCGCCAGTACGAGTTCTCACGTCTCAACCTGAGCCACACGGTGCTCTCCAAGCGCCGCCTCACGCAGCTCGTGGAGGAAGGCAGGGTGGACGGCTGGGACGACCCCCGGATGCCGACCATCTGCGGCCTGCGCCGGCGCGGCGTCCCGCCCGAGGCGATCCGCGATTTCGTCGGCCTGCTCGCGATCTCCAAGACCAGCGACAACCTGGTGGAGCAGGCGATGCTCGACCACGCGGTGCGCGAGCGGCTGAACAAGACCGCGCCGCGCCGCTTCGGGGTATTGCGGCCGCTGAAGCTCACGATCGAGAACTATCCGGAGGGCGAAAGAGAGTTCGTCGACGCCGTCAACAACCCCGAAGACCCGGCCTCCGGCACTCGGCCGATCCCCTTCGGCCGCACCCTTTACGTAGAGGCGGATGACTTCATGGAGGAGCCGCCCAAGAAATTCTTCCGGCTGGCGCCGGGCCGCGAGGTGCGGCTCCGCTACGGCTATCTCGTGACCTGCCGAGAGGTGCTGAAGGATGCCTCCGGCGCCGTCACCGAGCTTCGCTGCACCTACGACCCCGAGACCCGGGGCGGCCAGGCGCCGGACGGGCGCAAGGTGAGGGGGGCATTGCACTGGGTCTCCGCCGAAGACTCGGTCGAGGGGGAGGTGCGCCTTTACGGCTCCCTCTTCACCAAGCCGACTCCGGGTGCCGACGGGGGTGCGCTCTGGGACGACCTCAATCCGGAGTCCCGTACCCTGCTGACGGGCTGCCGCCTCGAGCCCAGCCTTGCCGGCTCGCGGCCGGGTGAGACGGTGCAATTCGAGCGGCAGGGCTATTTCTGCCCCGATCCGGTCTCCACATCCGAACGGCCCGTCTTCAACCGCACGGTCGGCCTGCGCGACTCCTGGGCGCGGCAGCAAGCGAAAGCGGCGCCTCGGGGCTAAGTTGGGTTTCTGGCGCGCGCGATGCCCCGGACGATGGTGCGCTGCACAGCGCGCTTCGCTTACGCCAGCATCGTGCCATGCAACGCACGGGCAGTCGGGCAGCGGCAAATGGACATAAGCAGCCCCGGCTAAGCGGGAGGAAGCACGTCGTCGGGCGAGTGGGTGAGGGCCACACAACCGAAGAGGCGGGCGGTTTCGGCCGGATCGTCCTGAATTTCGCGGTAGTAAGCAGCAAGTGTCTCGGTCGGCTTGGCGAAGCGGGCAAGCTGGGCAGTAAAGCGGTAGTAGGGCAGCAGCCAGCGGTCGCGCTCGGTCGCGTAATCGGCAAGCGCCTCGTCAAGATCGCGGCGACCGCTCAGTCCGTCGTCCACAGCCTCGGCCAGCATCTCGGCACAGCGGAACGCGGTCGAGATTCCCTGCGCGGTGACCGGGTCCTTCTTCATCCCCGCATCTCCCACCAGCGCCCAGCCGGGACCCGCAGCCTCGCGCACGAAGGCCCGCGTGCAGCCGCCGTGGAAGCCCTCCGTCCGCGTTGCACCGGGCAGCATTGCGTGAAGATTGGGCGCGACGTCTTCGACCCTGGCGTGGAAGGCCGCTTCGCGGTCGTGCCGGGCGGCCACGAACTCGTCGTGCATCAGGTTTGCGGAGACCAGTACCGTGCCGTCGCTCGCGGGGAAGGCGAAGGCACCCTTGCGCTCGCGGATGTAGAGCCTGACATGGTCGAGCGCGAGGCCCTCCCAATAGCTCCAGATGTTGCTCTGCACGATGGGCTCGCACAGGGATTCGTTCGCGCCGGCGCAGCGGGCGACGACCGAGTTCGGCCCATCGGCGCCGATGACGAGGCGGGCCCGTTCGACCTGCCGGCTTCCATCGGCTGCCGTGGCAACGATGCCGGCGACCCTGTTGCCATCCTCGACCAGATCGACCACGCGGATGCCGTCGCGAAACTCCGCCCCGGCAACCACCGCCGCCTCGGCAAGCACGGTATCCAGCAGATAGCGGCGGGGACCGTACGAGTCTTCGCAGCCGTTCACAGCCGGCGGCGCACCGCTCAGCACGGTGCCGTGAAGATCGACGCGCCAACCGGTAAAGGGCACGGCGCGGGCGGCGATCTGCGGCAGGACGCCCCAATCGCGCAGATGGGCGACGCCCAGCGGGTGGATCAGGTGTGTCGATTGCCCCATGTCGCTGGGGAAGCGGTCGCGATCGAGCAACAGCACGCGATAGCCCTCGCGGGCCAGCAGCATTGCCGTGGGCGCGCCGGCGCAGCGGGCGCCGACGACGATCGCGTCGTAGATTGCGCGCCTCCCCGGGCGTCAGTTCCGCTGAATCGGGGTGACCCAGCCGATGAAGGCGCCGCCGCCGTCCTTGACCACGGCGAAGCGGCCGACATCGGGCACATCGAAGGCCGGCCGGCAGACCTCGCCGCCGGCTGCCGCGACGCCTGCGAGCCGTGCGTCGACATCGTCCACCGTGATGTAGGAAAACCAGTGGTCCGGCACCCCGTCGAAGCCCGTGCCCGGCTTCATCTCGAAGATGCCGGCGGCCATGGCCTCGCCAGCTTTGCAGAGCGTGTAGGTGCCGCCATCCGCCATCGGGTGCGACTCATACTGCCAATCCAGGGTGTCCGCGTAGAACGCCTTCGCCTTGTCGACGCTCCAGGTCATCAGCTCGTTCCAGAAGAATGTGCCATGCGCGGTCATCGGTATCGCTCACGCCTCCATCGCTCGTGCTTCAGGGGTGCATGCCGGCCGCAATCGCTCAGTGCGGCGCCGGCGCGGGATTATAGACTTGGGGCCCGCGTGTGCCAGTCGGTCGCGCTCTGGTAAGCGTGGCCGAGGCGGAAAAGCGTCGACTCGGAGAAGGGGCGGCCCATCAGCTGGAAGGCGGTGGGCAGGCCGTTCCCGGTAAAGCCGCAGGGCACGATCAGCCCGGGACCGCCGAGGTAGTTGGCGGCGCGGGTGCACCAGCTCAGGCCGGCGACCATGGCGGCCATCCGCTCGCCCCCGCCGACGTTCGTCTGGTCCCGCGTCGGGATGGCGAAGGGAATGCCCGGCGTGTGCAGGGCGTCGACGCCTGCGAGCGCGGTATCGACGAATTCGCGCAGCAATCCGGCGCGGGCGGAGAGAGCCTGGATGTACTTTACCGCAGGCACGTGAAGGCCGGGCTCGTAGCGGTTGCGCACCTGCTCCTGATAGTCGTCGGGCCGGCCGGCGATCCAGGGCTCGTGAATGGCCGCCGCCTCGCTCGAAAGGACGACATTGGAGAGGTTGTTGATGCGCGCGATGTCGGGCACCGAGACTTCGACGATTTCGGCACCGGCGGAGCGGAAGACGTCGAGGCTGCGTTCCATCAGGGCACGCACCTCGTCGGTGGCGAGGTCATAGAAATAGTCCGCCGGCACACCGATCCTGAGGCCTTCGGCGCCCTCGGCCAGCGCTGCTTCGTAACCGGGCACGGGGCGGTCGCTGGTCGTCGGATCGCGCGGGTCGTGGCCGGCGATTACGCCCACGATCCGCGCCGCGTCACGCACGGTCCGGGTAAGCGGGCCCACCGTGTCCAGTGTGTGGGAGAGGGGCATGAGCCCGTAGCGGCTGACGAGGCCGTTGGTCGGCTTGAGTCCGACCACGCCGCAGCAGGCCGACGGCAGGCGGACGGAGCCGCCGGTGTCGGAGCCGAGTGCGCCGTAGACCACCCGGCCTCCGACCGACGCGCCGGAGCCGCTCGAAGAGCCGCCGGAGATGTGGGCCTGGTTCCAAGGGTTGCGGCAATCGCCCCAATGCTCGTTGTGGCCGGTGGGGCCGGTGGCGAACTCCGCCATGTTGAGCCCGCCGAGATAGATCGCGCCTGCCCGATCGAGGCGGGAGAGGGCGGTGCTGTCGTGGTCCGGAACGAAGTCCCTGCGGATGCGCGAGCCGCAGGTGGTGACATGGCCCGCCCGGTAGAACATGTCCTTGTGCGCCAGCGGCACGCCGTGCAAAGGGCCTGGCGCCTCGCCACGCGCGAGCGCCGCATCGGCCGCCGCAGCGCTCTCCAGCGCCGCCTCTGCCTGCAGGGAAATGAAACAGTTGAGCACCGGCTGAAGCCGCTCCGCGCGGGCGATGGTAGCGGTCAGCACCTCGACGGCGGAGAGGTGCCGCGCGGCGATCGCGTCGGCGAGCTCCACCAGGCTCAACAGGTGGATGTCGTCGCTCATATCAGCGCGCCGCCGTCTCGTCCATGGCGATGAGGAAGTGCGCGGGCTCCGATTCGAACGTGAGCCGGGCGGCCGCTTCGTCCGCCGCCTGCACCAGAAGCCCGATCGCTTCGGCGAGCGCCTCGGCGCGCTCTTGGCTGGGCGGGCGGTAGCCGCCGGCTGCGGCCTGCGCGGTAATGAGTTCCCCGGAAACTCTGGCCATTGGAGGCACCTGTCGGCGCGGCGACGACGGACGGCCCTGTATACAGCACCCGGGCGGGGGTGCAATATGGGCCGCCGTAACCATATGGCCGGTGAGGGCAGGGAAGTCTGCAGCGAACCGGGAGCGCGGCGATGGAGCCTGCGGCGGCCGATCGCGACCGCACACGCCTTCTGGCGGAAGAGATGTCCGGCCTCGTCTACGCGGCGCTTGCGCCGGAGGACGTGGAGCAGGTCAAGCGTCTGCTATTGGATCACGTCGGCGTTGCTTGGCGTGGCTCGGACATGCCCTGGTCCAGGGCGCTGGCCGACTGGGGGGCGACGCTCGGCAATGGCGACGGAAGCCTTATCGTCGGCTCACACGAGCATGCGGCGCCCTCTGTCGCAGCCTTCGTGAATGCTGCCGCCGCCCACGGCATGGAGCTTGACGACACCCACGACGAATCGCTGAGCCATCCGGGCGCGCCGGTCATCGCCACGGCCCTCGCCGTCGGACGCGCCGCCGGGGCCTCGGGCGAGGCGGTGGTCGCGACGATCGTCGCCGGCTACGAAGTCATGGCGCGGGCCGGCATGGCGGCGGGCGCGGCGGACGTGATCGAACGGGGCTTCCACCCGACGGCGCTTTTCGGCGGCTTCGGGGCCGCAACCGCGGCGGCCAAGCTCTACGGGCTGGATGCGGCCGAAATGGCGCAGTCGTGGGGATTGGTGCTCTCGGCTGCCGGGGGCTCCATGCAGTTCTCGCAGGATGCGAGCGGCACCACGGTCAAGCGACTCCATGCGGGCTACGGCGCGCAACACGGAACGATGGCGGCCGAACATGCCCGGCTCGGCATTGCCGGCCCGGCTCAGGCTCTTGATGGGCGCTACGGCCTCTGCGCGCTGTTCGGCCTCAACCCGAAGCCCGAGCGCCTGGAGCGGCGTGCGGGCGATCCGTTCCAGATCCACCGAATTAGCCTGAAGCCCTATCCCTGTTGCCGCCTGTTCCACTCGACCATCGATGCGCTGCGCGAGGTGACGGAAGAATTCTCCATACCGGACGAGGCAATCTCGAAGATTACGGTCGGCGGGCCGGACATCCTGGTGAGCCAACACATGCTGCGCCGGCCGCAATCGGTCATGGCCGCCCAGTACAGCCTCCCTTATGCGCTGGGCGCGAGCATCGTTTGCGGGCCGAGTCGCTACGAAGGCTACGAGGAGGAGAGGCTCGCCGATCCACGCATCCTCGCGGTCGCGGACCGGGTCGACGCTGTAGCCGACGATGCGATTCAGGCGGTCTTCCCTGCTCGTTTCGGCAGCTGGGTCGAGCTCACCGCGCCCGACGGCACGCGCCGCCGATCCGAGGTGCTGGATAGCTGCGGGTCTCCCGCGCGCCCACTCACGACCGACGCAATCGCCGACAAGATCGGGGGCCTCTTGGCCGCCATGAACGACGCGCCGGACGTTGCCGATCTCGTCGATGCGGTATGGTCTCTCGAAGAAGCGGGCGGTCTCAAGCGGCTCATTGCGCTACTTTGCGCGCCGGCGAACGCCTGAATCGGACAAGGCGAGTCTCGGACTCGCATACACGGCAGGAGGGCAGGCAACCATGGCAGAGAGCGAACCGAAGGAGGTCGTCCGGCAATTCCTGGCCGCCATCAAGGGCGGCGACGGTCAAACAATGATGGGCTTGCTGGCCGACGATGCAGTGGTCGTCCTGCCGGGCTCGTTCAAGGTAGCCTGGGCCGGCCGCTGGCAGGGACGGGAGCCGATCAAGCAATGCTTCCATGCAATCGGTGCGCTGCTCGACATCCGCGACCACACGGTGAATTTGATGTTCGGCGAGGGCGAGCACGTGATGGTGCTCATCGACGAGACATCGGCCGCCAAGAACACGGGTCGGCTGCTTCATCAGGAGACGGCCTGGTATTTCCGCGTCTCCAAGGGTGCGATCGCTCACTGGCAAGCGTATGAGGACACGGAGCAGATCGCATGGGTTTGGGACGACTCCGGCTGAGCGTCTGCCCGCCCCGGGAATTAGAGAGAAGTGGATTGAGACCCTATGAGTGAGAAGCCCGCCGACGTGCCCGGCCACGTCACGCTGGCGCGAGCCGTGTCGGCCCTTGCCGAACGCAGACCGAGCGACCGGCCCTTCGCACAATTGATCGCGCGAGGAACGCTCCGGGTCGGCCCTTATGCGCCGCGCGGTTCGGATACTCGGCAGCCTCACGATCAGGATGAGGTCTACGTGGTCATGAGTGGCCGGGGAACCTTTCGTAACGGCCCGGCGAGCCACGATTTTCGGCCCGGCGACGTGCTGTTCGTACCCGCCGGTGTCCCGCACGCCTTCGAAGACTTCAGCGACGATCTCTACGTCTGGGTCGTGTTCTACGGCCCGACCGGCGGCGAAGCGGCAAGCTGAGCCGGCTTTGGCTCGGGGCGCGCAGGCGGAGCGGTAAACAGCAATGGCCGACGAAGCGCTAATCGGAGCCGAGACCGCCGTTAGGCCGGCTTCGGATTCGACAGCCAGCACCCTCCGCCAACGCTTCGCATCGTGGTCGCGACGTCGCGACCTGCCGCGCTGGATCGCCATCGGGCTTGCCTGTGCTGCTTTGGCCTCGGGCGCGATCACCTACGCCACGATGAGCGGCTCGGCGCCATTTGCGCCCGATCCGCAGACCATCCTGATCCTGCTCAACGTCGATCTCGTATTGCTGCTCTTGCTCGGTGCGCTGGTCGCTTCGCAACTTGTTAAACTCTGGATCGAGCGCCGCCGTGGCGCGGCCGGAGCGCGGCTGCACATACGGATGGCAACGCTCTTCAGTCTTGTTGCCCTGACCCCGACTATCGTGGTTGCCGTGTTCTCGGCGCTCTTCCTTCATTTCGGGATGCAGTCATGGTTCAGCGAAAAAGTTTCGAGCGCGATTGACGGCTCGCAAGTGGTCGCCCACACGTATGTCCAAGAGCAAGGCAACAACCTTCGTATCAGTACACTTGCGGCGGCCATGGAGCTTAATCGAAACGCTGTTCATCTCGTGCAGCGGCCGCAACTCATGCCCCAACTGCTGAACCAAACCTCCACTGCACTCTCTCTCACCGAGGCGGTCATGTTTCGGCGCAACGGAGATATCCTCGCGCGCAACGATCTGGGATTTGCCGCCGAGATCGAGCCCGTGCCCGATTGGGCCATCAACTCGGCGGAGGATGGAAAACTCGTGGTCCTGCCCGGCGACGGCAACCGCATGCGCGCACTGGTCAAGCTCGTTGGCTTCGTCGACGTCTATCTCTATGTGGCGCGTTCCCTTCAACCCGAGGTGGTCGACCACACGCGGCAAATTCAGGCGGTCGTCAGGGATTATCAGCGCCTTGAGGATGAGCGATACGGCATCCAGATCACCTTCGTGATCATCTTCATCTTGATCGCGCTCCTGGTCCTGCTTTCGGCGGTGTGGCTCGGACTTCAATTCGCCAACCGTATCGCCTACCCGATCGGGGGTCTCATCGCCGCCGCCGACCGCGTTCGCGCCGGCGAGCTCGCGGCACGCGTCGAGGAGCCTCCGCAGGATGACGAGATCGGCTCGCTCAGCCGGGCCTTCAACCGCATGACGGGTCAGATTCACAGCCAGCAGCAGGCCTTGCAGGATGCCAATCTTGAGCTCGACGAGCGGCGACGCTTCACCGAGGCGGTCCTGGGGGGCGTCTCCGCCGGAGTCATCGGACTTGATGCAGACGGGCGGATTACGCTGCCCAATCCCTCTGCGCTTGCGCTGCTCGATGCGAGCAGGAGCGCCCTCACGGGTCATGCGCTGCAGGAAGCGATTCCCGAGATGGCCGATCTGCTGGCCCGAGCCCGAACGCGATCGCAGCCTATGGTGGAGGATCAGGTCGAGTTGGTTCGCGGGGAGCATCGCCAAACCCTGCTCGTGCGCATCGTGACCGAACGAGCAGATCACCGTATCGACGGCTTCGTCGTAACATTCGACGACATTACTGCTCTGCTATCGGCCCAACGGCGGGCCGCCTGGGCCGATGTCGCACAACGCATAGCCCATGAAATCAAGAATCCGCTGACCCCGATCCAGCTCTCCGCACAGCGGCTCAAACGCAAGTACCTCAGCGAAGTCAGTACCCAGCCCGACGTGTTTGAGGACTGCACAGATATCATCGTCCGCCAGGTGGGCGACATTCGCCAGATGATCGATGAGTTCTCTTCTTTCGCCCGGATGCCGGCACCTGTCCTGGAGCGGGTCGATCTAATCGACGTCGTCGAACGCGCAGTTGTCTTGCACCGGCTGGCGAGCCCGGAAGTCGCCTTCGAGATCAAGCGTACCGACGACGACATTCATCTCGACTGCGACCCCCGACAGGTCGGTCGGGCGCTCACCAACGTGCTCAAGAACGCCATCGAAGCCATTGAGAGCCGCACGTCAGGCACCGAGCCGGCAGGACGAATCGAAATCCGTGTGCTTGAAGATGAGGGCCAGTGGAGGATCGAGGTCGAGGACAACGGCCCAGGCCTGCCCCACACGCTGCGCGGCAGGCTGACGGAACCCTACGTGACGAACCGAGCGGGCGGCACAGGCCTCGGCCTCGCGATCGTGCGAAGGATCATGGAGGATCACGGAGGACGCCTGCTCCTGGAGAACGGGGCTGGAGGCGGGGCCCGCGTTACGCTGGTCTTCGCTACGCCAGGGACGGAGCACACCACGCCAGGAAACGGTGAGAGCTAATGGCCCGCGATATCCTGATCGTCGACGACGAACCTCTGATCCGTAAGACGATCGCCGGAATTCTGGAAGACGGCGGTTATGCGCCGCGCGACGCAGCAGACGGCGCCACCGCAATTCAAGCGATCGACTCCGGTCCCCCGCCAGCGCTCATCATCCTCGACGTTTGGCTGGAGGGAAGCGATTTCGACGGCATGGACGTGCTCGAGGCCGTAATGCACCGTCACCCCGAGGTTCCCATCATCATGATCAGCGGTCACGGAACGATCGACACCGCCGTCGCTGCCATTAAGAAGGGTGCCTACGAATTCATCGAAAAACCGCTCGACAGCGATCGTCTGCTGCTCTCCGTCACACGTGCGCTTGAAGCCGCCGAGTTGAGGCGCGAGGTAGCCGAACTGAAGCTGCGAGCCGGCGAGGCAACAGCGCTGATCGGAAAATCCCCGGCGATCAAGCAAATTCGCATGGCCGCCGAGCGTTCTGCCCCAACCGACAGGCGCGTCTTTATCACCGGTCCGGCCGGGGCGGGAAAGGAGGTTGTCGCACGTCTTATCCACAGCCAGTCGCGGCGCTCTGCGGGACCCTTCGTCGTCGCCAACGCTGCGATGATGCGCCCCGATCACGTGGAGCTCGAACTGTTCGGTAGCGAAGGGGATGGGCCAGGCGGTACACACTCGCGCAAGATCGGGACCTTCGAGCGCGCCCACGGCGGCACGCTCTTCTTCGACGAGATTGCCGACATGCCGTTCGAGACCCAGGGCAAGATTGCGCGCGCGCTCCAAGCGCACACCTTCGAGCGTGAAGGCGGAACACAGCAGATCGAGGTCGATATCCGCGTCATGGCGGCGACGACTCGCGATATGGAGTCTGAGATAGAGCAGGGGCGCTTCCGAGAGGACCTGTATTACCGGTTGCAAGTCACACCCATCGAAGTGCCCGCGCTACGAGAGCGGCGCGAAGATATCCCCGAGTTGGCGAGCTTTTTCGTTAAGCAAGCGGCTGAAAGCGCCGGACTGCCTCCGCATGAAATCGGCGGCGACGGGATGGCGATGCTGCAGTCTTTCGACTGGCCCGGCAATGTGCGCCAACTTCGAAATTTCGTGGAATGGCTCCTCATCATGACGCCGGCATCCGCCAATCGCCGAATTGGCGCCGACATGATCCAGGCGGCACTGGGGTCAGCGCCGGGACAGCCGCAGGCGCTTCCCGGACTCGTAGACGTAATGACAATGCCGTTGCGCGAAGCCCGCCGGCTGTTCGAGCGGGATTATCTCAACGCCCAAGTCGCGCGATTTGGCGGCAACATTTCGAAGACCGCCCAGTTCGTTGGCATGGAGCGCTCGGCACTCCATCGCAAACTGCGCTCGCTCGGGATGCTCGAACGCGACCACGACGGGCAGAACACGGGCGGAGACGCGGCGGTCGACGGCGGCGGAGGTAGTCCTGACAAGCTGAACGGCCCATGAAGATCATTGTTTGCGGAGCCGGACAGGTCGGCGCCAGCATCGCTCGTCAGCTCGCGAACGAGGCGAACGACGTGACCGTCATCGACACCGATCGCGCGGTCGTGCAGCGGTTCGCTGACTCGGTGGACGCGCGGGCGATCGTCGGAAACGCGTCGCTGCCCGACGTGCTTGAGGAAGCGGACGCCAAGAACGCCGAAATGATCGTCGCCGTGACACACTCCGACGAAGTCAACATGGTGGCGTGTCAGGTCGCGCACTCGCTGTTCGACGTGCCCGAAAAAATCGCGCGGGTGCGCCATCAGAGCTATCTTAACCCGGCCTGGGCGGACCTGTTCAACCGCGACAACATGCCGATCGACCTGATCATCTCGCCCGAGATCGAGGTCGCCCGCGCCATCGAGCGCCGTCTTCGGGTGCCGGGTACTATCGACATGCTGCCCTTCTGCGACGGGCGCCTGCGGGTGATCGCCGTGCGTTGCGAGGAAGGCTGCCCCATCATCAACACGCCGCTTCGCCAGCTCACGGAACTCTTTCCGGATCTCAACATCATGGTTCTTGCGATCAGCCGGGATTCGCGCCTGATCGTGCCGCGCAGCGACGATCAGATGCTGATCGGCGACGAGGTCTACTTCGCCGTCGATTCCGAGCATGTGGCGCGCGGCATGGCCGTCTTCGGGCACGAAGAGCCGGAGGCCCGCCGGGTGGTCATCATCGGTGGCGGCAACATCGGCTACTTCCTCACACAGGAGCTTGAGGAGAGCCATCCGGGGCTCGATGTGAAGGTGGTCGAGCTGCGCCCTGAACGTGCGCGCTTTCTGGCCGAACGGCTCACCCGCTCCACCGTGATCGGCGGCGATGCACTGGATCCGGAGATCTTCATCGAGATCAACATCGGGCTTGCGCAAGCGGTGATCGCCGTCTCCAACGACGACGAGGTGAACATCCTAGCGGCACTGCTGGCCAAGCGCGCGGGCTGCCGGACCGCAATCTCGCTCGTCAACAATTCCAGCTACGGGCCGCTGATGGGAAGCCTCGGCGTCGACGTCGCCGTGAGCCCGAGAGAGTCGACGGTCTCGACGATCCTCCAGCGCATCCGGCGCGGGCGTATCCTCGCGGTCCATTCGATCCGCGACGGTGCTGCCGAAGTCATCGAGGCCGAGGCTCTCGGAACCTCGCCCATCGTCGGCCAGCCCCTCGCCGAAACCAAGCTGCCCACCGGGATCATCGTCGGCGCAGTCGTACGCGGTGATGAAGTCATTATTCCGCGCCCCCAAACAGTAATTCAGGAGCATGACCGGGTCGTCATGCTGGCGATGGCGCGTGCGGTGAAGAAGATCGAACAAATGTTTGCCGTGAGCCTGGAGTTCTTCTGACCGGAGGCCTGGATGTCGCGCATCGCTTATGTCAACGGCTGCTATATGCGACACGACCTTGCACACGTCCATGTCGAGGACAGGGGATACCAGTTCTCGGACGGGGTCTACGAAGTCGCCGCCGTCTTTGGCGGTCGGGTAATCGACGAGGAGCCGCACCTGGACCGCCTGGAGCGTTCGCTCCGCGAGCTCAGGATGGACATGCCGCTTCCGCGCAACGCGCTCAGGCTCGTGACCCGCGAAGTCCTGCGCCGCAACCGGGTCCGCGACGGCATCGTGTACCTGCAGGTCACGCGCGGCGCGGCGGCGCGGGACCATCCCTTCCCGGAGGACGCCGAAGGTGCTGTGGTTCTTACCGCGCGCTCTATCCGCTGGCCCGAGAATGCGGCTGAGGACCGAGGGGGCGAAGTCGTCTCCATACCGGAGGGGCGCTGGGGCCGCTGCGACATCAAGTCCGTCTCCTTGCTTCCCAACGTGCTGGCCAAGCAGGACGCCCGCGAGCAGGGCGCCTACGAAGCCTGGTTCGTCGATCCGGAAGGACGGGTCACCGAGGGTTCGTCCACCAACGCATGGATCGTCGACGGCGCCGGCCGCGTCGTGACGCGCGATCTCGAATCGAACATCCTCGGCGGTATCACGCGCCAGACGGTGATCCGGCTGGCCCGCGAGGCGGGGATCGAGGTCGTCGAGCGGGCGTTCACGTTGGCCGAAGCGCAAGCGGCGCCGGAGGCCTTCCTCACCAGCACGACGTCCTTCGTCCGCGCCATCGTCCGCATCGATGGCCGCCAGGTGGGCAGCGGGGAGCCGGGACCTGTAACCTTGCGCCTGCGTGATCTCTATCTCTCCTATTGCCGCGGTGGGCGCGCCAACCGGTGATCAGGCCGCGCGCCGTCCTGTTCGACTGGGACAACACACTGGTCGTGAGCTGGGAGATCATCCACGAGAGTCTGCGGCTGACGTTTCTGGACCTGGGGCGCAAGCCCTGGAGCTTCGAGCAGACCAAGGCCTGGGTGCGGCGTTCGATGCGGGACTCGTTTCCCGACCTGTTCGGTGCCGACGCCGCCCGCGCCGAACACATGTTCTATCGGCATTACCGGGCCCATCATCTGCGCCGGCTGACCCCGCTCCAGGGTGCTGCGGATACACTGGCTGCGCTCCATCGTGACGGAATGCCTCTCGGCGTGGTGAGCAGCAAGCAGGGCGATCTGGTGCGGGAGGAAGCGGCCCACCTGGGCTGGAGCGCCTATTTCGGACGCATCGTCGGCGCCGACGACGGACCGGTGGACAAGCCTGCGCCCGAGGCCGTGGCCCTGGCGCTGGAGGGAGCAGGAATCGCTGCAGGCCCGGACGTGTGGTATATCGGCGATACAGGAATCGACGTCACCTGCGCCCGAAATGCCGGCTGCGCTTCGGTGATTGTCGGCGCCGACCCGCCCCGCGACGGCGACCGCCCGCGAACACCGGATCATCAGGTCGCCGATCACGCAGCATTGCAGGGATTTTTTCGGCGGTACGGCATCACCATATAGTCCATAATGGTATGCTTGTGTGGGTGTGCCCGGCGCCCAGCCTCCGGAAGACGGGGGCAGGCAAGGATAGAGGAACGCATGACTGGCAAGGGATCCCACAGTCTCCAGGACGTCTTCCTCAATCACGTGCGCAAAGGGAAGATGCCGGTCACGATCTTTCTCGTGAACGGGGTCAAGCTCCAGGGAATCATCACCTGGTTCGATAACTTCTGCGTCCTGCTCAAACGCGATGACCATTCGCAACTTGTGTACAAGCATGCGATCTCCACGGTCATGCCGGTTCAGCCGGTCCAGCTGTTCGACCAAGGCGGCGCACCGGCAGAGGAGGACGAGACGTAAGTGGCGGGCGCGAGCGTTCCACGCGGCGCTGATTCGCCATCGCGCACCTGTGTCCTGCATCCGGCCCTGGCGCAGCCGCCGGCGGCCCGGCACGCGTGCGAGCCGGCGCGCGAGCCGGAGAGGCGCCTTGCCGAAGCGGTCAGCCTGGCCCGGGCGATCGACCTCGATGTCGTGCTTGCGGAAGTCGTGCCCCTGCCGAATCCGCGGCCCGCAACCCTGTTCGGCCCTGGGCGGGTGGAGACAGTTGCGGAGACAGCGTCTTTGGAGGCTCTGGAACTGGTCATCGTGGATGGGGCGCTCACCCCGGTTCAGCAGCGCAATCTCGAACGCGCGTGGGACTGCAAGGTCATCGACCGAACCGCGCTCATCCTGGAAATATTCGGTGCGCGGGCACGCACGAAGGAAGGCCGGCTGCAGGTCGAGCTCGCGGCCCTTCGCTACCAGCGCAGCCGACTGGTCCGGTCGTGGACGCATCTTGAGCGCCAGCGCGGCGGATTCGGCTTCGTCGGCGGGCCGGGAGAGACGCAGATCGAGGCCGACCGGCGCCAGATTCGCACCCGGATCGGCCGTCTCGAGCGTGCGCTGGGTGCCGTCAAGCGCACCCGCAGCCTGCATCGCGCGGCGCGCCAGCGGGTTCCCTTTCCGGTCATCGCCCTGGTCGGATACACGAACGCCGGCAAGACGACGCTCTTCAACCGGCTGACCGGGGCCTGCGCGGCCGCCCGCGACCAGCTCTTCGCGACCCTCGATCCGACCATGCGGGGCGTCGTCCTGCCGTCGGGCCAGCGCATCATCCTGTCGGACACGGTCGGCTTCGTCTCCGACCTGCCGCACGACCTGGTGGCGGCGTTCCGTGCCACCCTGGAAGAAGTGATCGCGGCCGACCTTGTCGTGCACGTGCGCGACTGCGCCCACGCGGAGAGTGCGGAGCAGCGTGTCGACGTGCTGCGGGTGCTGACCGAGCTCGGCCTCGAAGATCGCCTTCAGAGCGGTGTCGTCGAGGTCCTCAACAAGCTCGACCTGCTCGACCCGCGCCAGCGCGCCTGCCTTGCCGAGCAGGGAAGGGGAGGGGGCAACGGGAGCAAATGGCCCGCCGGACAGCCGACCGTGCTCGCTGCGTCGGCGCTTACCGGCGACGGCATCGAGGACCTGATCGGCGCGATCGACGCTCGGCTGACGGCGTCGCGGCGAGTCGTCGACGTACGGGTGCCCTATGCCGACGGTGCGACCCTGGCCTGGCTCTACCGCCATGGCGAGGTCCTGGAATGTTCCGATGACAACGGCGAGGCCCGGCTCAGGGTCGGGCTCAGCCCGGCGGACGCGGGCCGGCTGGAGCGGCGCCCCGGCGTCTCGTTCGCCAGCGCCTGACCGATACCTGCGGTCGTCGCCATCGCCGATTCTCACGCGAATTTTACACAATGTATAATCGCACTAATAGATCGTAAGCCATTGAATACGCTCCATTCTTTCTCTCCATAAAGCGTCAACTAGAGATAGGATGGGGAGCCAGCCGGGGCAGGACGCACGCCGGAGTCTCGTGCATCCATCGGCCCTTGACGCCCGTGGCTGGTGGCCAATTTCATCCTGGAATGAACGAGGAACATTCGGGGAACTGAGGCCGAGTGCTTGGGCCGACCTGCCTGCCCGTCTCGTGGTTGACATGGCCGCGACGCCTCCCTATTAAGTTGGCACTCGCCGCAAGAGAGCGCTAACAACAGCGCTATGCGGCGTCGACGTGTTGGACGCGTACAAGTTTCTGGAGGGCGGCATGAACATCAGGCCTTTGCACGACCGCGTGCTGGTGCGGCGGATTGAGCAGGACCAGAAGACGGCAGGCGGCATCATCATTCCCGACACCGCCCAGGAGAAACCGCAGGAAGGCGAGGTCGTCGCCGCTGGCCCGGGCGGGCGCGGGGAGGACGGCAAGCTTACTCCCCTCGACGTCAAGGCGGGCGACCGCATTCTGTTCGGCAAGTGGTCGGGCACCGAGGTCAAGGTCGACGGCGAGGAGCTGTTGATCATGAAGGAGTCCGACATCATGGGCGTGATCGAGTAGCTCGGCACACGCTGGCGTAGGCATAGATTTAATCTGGAGCGTTGGGCGATGGCCAAGAAGCAAATCCATCAAGCCGAGGAGGCCCGCGAGCGCCTTCTCGAAGGTGTCGACATCCTCACCGACGCCGTATCGGTCACGCTCGGCCCCAAGGGCCGCACCGTGGTCTATCAGACGGCGGGCGGCGACGGGCGCATCACCAAGGACGGCGTAACAGTCGCCAAGGAGATCGAGCTCGAGGACCGCATGCAGGATATCGGTGCCCGGCTCGTCCGCGAGGCCGCCACCCACACCGAGAAGACCGCCGGCGATGGGACCACCACCGCGACCATCCTCGCCCGCGCGTTGATTCAGGAGGGCTCCAAGGCGGTCGCTGCGGGCATGAACCCGATGGACGTGCGGCGCGGCATCGATCTCGCCGTTGCGAATGTCGTCGAAGACATCGGCAAGCGTTCCAAGCGGGTGAAGACCCGCGAGGAAATCCTGCAAGTGGCAACTGTCGCCGCCAACAACGATCCCCAGGTGGGCGACATGATCTCGCGCGCCATGGAAGAGGTGGGCGAGCGCGGCGTCATCACCATCGAGGAAGCGGCCGGCATCGAGACCGAGCTCGACGTCGTCGAGGGCATGAATTTCGACAAGGGCTATGTCTCGCCCTATTTCGTGACCAATGCCGAGCGCATGACGGTGGAGCTCGACGACGTCTACATCCTGCTGCATCAGGAGAAGCTCACGAGCATGCAGAGCCTGCTGCCGGTGCTGGAGAGGGTCGGACAGAGTGGCAAGCCGCTGGTCATCGTCGCCGAGGACGTCGACGGCGAGGCGCTGGCGACGCTGGTGGTCAACCGGCTGCGCGGCGGCCTCAAGGCTGCGGCGGCCAAGGCGCCGGCCTTCGGCGATCGCCGCAAGGCCATGCTTCAGGACATTGCGGTGCTCACCGGCGGCTCGGTGATCAACAGCGAGCTCGGCGTCAAGCTGGAGAACGTCACGCTCGACATGCTGGGTACGGCCAAGCGCGTCGAGATGAGCAAGGACGAAACCGTGATCATCGGCGGCGGCGGCACCAAGAAGGCCATCGACGAACGCTGCCAGCAGCTCCGCTTCGAGATCGAGACCACCGACTCCGAATACGACCAGGAGCGCTTCGAGGAACGGCTCGCCAAGCTGGTCGGCGGGGTCGCCGTGCTCAGGGTCGGCGGCGATACCGAGATCGAGGTCAAGGAGAGGAAGGAGCTCGTGGACGACGCCATGCGCGCCACGCGTGCGGCGGTGGAGGAGGGGGTCGTCCCCGGCGGCGGCGTGGCATTGCTTTCGGCGTCGCGCAAGCTCGACAAGCTTGAGGGCGCCAATTCCGACCAGGATCGCGGGATCGCCATCGTACGGAGGGCGATTCGCACGCCCACCCGCCATATCGCGGAGAATTCCGGTGCCGACGGTTCGCTCGTGGTCGGCAAACTCCTCGATCAACGGAAGGTGAGCCAGGGCTACGACGCCCAGGAGAACCGCTATTGCGACATGATCGAAGCCGGCATCATCGATCCGGCGAAGGTCGTGCGCACGGCGCTTCAGGACGCTGCTTCCATCGCCGGCCTGCTGATCGTGACCGAGGCCGGCATCGTCGAGATCCCCGAGAAGGCGCCCCCGATGCCTCCCGGCGGCGACATGCACGGACACGGCATGGGAGGAATGGGTGGTATGGGCGGCATGGGAGGAATGGGTGGTATGGGCGGAATGGGTGGCATGGGCATGTAACCGCCCGCCATACGCACCGTTACGGGAAGGGGGCCGCGTGGCCCCCTTCTTTGTTTCAAAGGATATCCACGGCTGGCACGGTCTGCGTCGCGCCATAGGCGCCCAACCGGCATGTTCCTCGGGACGCGCGCCTCCAGCACACCCCTGTTTAACCCGGGATTTGCGGGATTAAGTGGGACAAGTGGGCTGAGCGTGGTTCCGCGGGCCGGGCGGCGGCAGTCTCCAGCGTCGAACGTGAGGAGAGTACCGGTGGAGCGCAGCGCGCCCCGCACCATGGTCCGGTGAATCGCGTGGATGGGGAGGACAATCTCTTCGTCGTCGTTGCTGCCGGTAAGCGTCGGGCAGACTTCGCCTGTGGTGAGAATCGCGGGCTGGAATTGGCGCCGCGCCAACATGCGCGGCCGTGTCATGAGGGGACCCCCCGGCCTCAGCCCGGTCCCCGCCACGCCCAGGGGCAGAACGCAGGATCGTGCGGCCCGATTGCGGCTGGCGCCGCCAGTTGCCCCCCGCCGCTATCGCGTCCGCTCCGCGCGAGTCCCGCACGTCGTGCGCTCTGCTCGCGTCCTCCCAGACGCAGGCTCCGCCGTCGGCAAGCGAACCGGAGTTGTCGTCCGGCGGGTTGATGGGCGCGCCCTCGGGAGCGGCGGCCGCCGTCTCGAATTCCTCCGGCGGCGAGGCTGAGAAATTGGGGAAGAACTCCTCCTGGATGGACTGGCGGATAGCCGCGACCCTCTCTTCATGGGTCATGGCGGCAGCGCGTGCGGCGGCGTCCGCCTCCGCACTGGCCTCGGCCGCAGCCCGCTCGCGTTCGAGGCGGAGCTTGTCGGCCTGCTCGATCCGGACCAGCACAAGCGAGAGGCGGGACAGCTCCTCGAGCGACGCCGGCTCCTTGCGCTGGCTCAGCTCGGCCATGGTGCGCAGGGTCAGCATTCGCAGGGTCTCGATCGCGACGAGGCCGGCGCGGCCCTCGGCACGGGGGCCGAGCACATGCGTCCATTCCTCGACGAAGCGGCCGAACGCGCGCCGTTCGCTGATCAGGTCGCGCTCCTTCTTGACGTGGCGGCCGACGGCGGAGCGCGAACAGTCGCCGCCCATCTCACGGATGCAGGCGACGATATCGTCGATGGTGGTGCCGTCTTCGATCGCGGCGTCGACGGCATCGCGGAAATCGGCCGGCAGCTTCTCCACCGACGACCGCCCGCCCAACCCGCCTGCCGCACGCGCCCGCTCTCGCCCTCCATGCCGCGATCCTGACGCACGCGCGCCATGCCATGCACCGCACCATGGTCCGGTGAGTCGGGGAGGGGCGTAGCGCCCCTCGCTCTCTAGCGGCTGGGTTAGTTCTTTCCCGTTTCGCCCGGAGTCGGATCGGCTGACGCCGCGACCGC
Source organism: Rhodospirillales bacterium (assembly GCA_028820995.1). Taxonomy (GTDB): domain Bacteria; phylum Pseudomonadota; class Alphaproteobacteria; order UBA828; family UBA828; genus WTGU01. Next base: position 4,377 of record JAPPHR010000112.1, on the reverse strand, counting down.
CCTTGGCCGGTGCTCAGCCCGCTTCGCTTCCTCCCACAGCCGGTCGAGCTCGGCGAGGCCGACGTCTGCCGCGTCGCGTCCCGAATTGCCCAGTGCCGCTTCCACATGGCGGAAGCGGGCCGTGAACTTGGCGTTGGCGGCACGGAGCGCGGCCTCGGGCTCGACGCCAAGATGGCGCGCCAGATTGACGCAGGCGAACAGCAGGTCGCCGACCTCGGCCGTGACGGCCGGGTCAGGCGGATCCTGCGCATCCGCTGCCGCCGCGGCCTCGCGCACCTCGGCCACCTCTTCCAGCACCTTGTCGAAGACCGGCGCCCGATTCGGCCAGTCGAAGCCCACGCGCGCCGCGCGCTTCTGCAGCTTCTCCGCGCGGAGCAGGGCAGGGAGGGCCAGCGCCACGCCATCCAGCACGCTGGGCCGGCGCCCTTCGGCTTGCGCCCTGGCCTCGCGCTCGGCAGCCTTCTGGGCTTCCCAGGACCGCATCTGCGCCGGCGCCGAGTGCCGCGCGTCCGACTCGTCGTCGCCGAAGACGTTTGGGTGGCGGCGGATCATCTTGTCCGCGATGCCGCGCGCGACCGCATCGAAATCGAAGCTGCCGTCTTCGCGCCCCATCTGCGCGTGGAAGACCACTTGCAGCAGCAGGTCGCCGAGCTCGTCGCGGAGCGCCTCGCGGTCGTCCTGCCGGATCGCCTCGGCTACCTCGTAGGCTTCCTCGATGGTGTAGGGCGCTATGGTCTCGAAGCTCTGTTGGAGATCCCACGGGCAGCCGCCGTCCGGGTGGCGCAGCCGGGCCATCACGTCGAGCAGTCGATCGATACCGGCGGCCCGCGCGTCGGGCGTGTTGTCGTCGTCCGGGCGGTGCTGCGGCGGTGGCGTATCGCTCATCGTCCGGGCGCCGTCGCCGCGACCGGACGAAGAAAGGGACGACTGCGCTCGTTGCCGGGGAGCGCCGCCGACAGCACAGCGCGGGCAGCCCGGCGCGCCCGCCCGGCCTGAGAGTTAATTCGCATAAGATATATTATGGTAAATTTTAGACGGTTCGCATTCGATACCTGGTTCCAGTGGCTTGCGGCACGCATCACAGCCGCTCCGTCTCGATCGTAAGCCCGTCGTGGCCTGGTACCACGCCTTCCGGCAACGCGGCCAGCAGCGTCTCGTAGTCGAACTGGTGCGACATGTGCGTCAGCACGGCGAGCTGCGGCCTCACCCGTGCGATCCATTCAAGCGTAATGTCGAGATGCGCGTGCGTGGGATGCTCGCGGTAGCCCAGGCAATCGACGACCCAGAGCTTGACGCCGTCTAAAGCGGCGAAGGCCTCCTCCGGCAGCACCTTCACGTCGGTCGAATACGCCATGGCGCCGATCCGGTAGCCCGTGGTGACGCTGCGCCCGTGCTCCTGCGGGAACGGCGTCACTTCCAAGCCGCCGGCGGCGAACGGGCCGTCGATTTCCACCGGATTGAGGCTGGGCTTGGCCCATCCGCGCGTGCCCATGGGCTCGAACGCGTAGGCAAACCGTCCCTTGATGGCCGCCAGCGTCTTGGCCGAGCCGTAGGTATCGAGCGCCCGCCCCATGCGGAAATTGATTGAGCGCAGGTCGTCAATTCCGTGCACGTGGTCGGCATGGCCGTGGGTGTAGAGCACGGCATCGACGTGCGCGACATCGGCATCGACCAGTTGCGCGTGCAGGTCCGGCGGCGTGTCGATCAGGAGCCGCGTGTCGCCCGATTCGACCAGCACCGAGACCCGGCGCCGGCGGTTGCGAGGATCGCTCGAGCGGCACACCGCGCAGTCGCAGCCGATTACCGGGACCCCGCTCGACGTGCCACAACCGAGGACGGTTATTTTCATTTTATTGCGAGAGGTTGCGGCGTCGATTTGGAAAACAGTCTGAAGAAATTATCGGTCGTCGCACGGGCCAATTCGGCCTCATCCAGCCCCTTGATCTGGGCGAGCCGCGCGGCGGTATGGACCACGTGCGCGGGCTCGTTGCGGCGGCCGCGGTGGGGCACCGGCGCGAGATAGGGCGCATCGGTCTCCACCAGCAGCCTCTCCAGGGGCACGTCGCGGGCGACGGCGCGCACCTCCTCGGCCTTCTTGAAGGTGAGGATGCCCGAGAACGAAACATGAAACCCTATGTCGAGCGCCGTCTCCGCGACCATGCGGCCCGCGCTGAAGCAGTGGATGACGCCGGGGAAGGCCCCCTTCCCCGCTTCCTCGCGCAGGATGCGGCAGGTGTCCTCGTCGGCCGAGCGCGTGTGGACGATGAGCGGCAGCCCGGTCTGCCTGGCAGCGGCGATGTGTTGGCGTAAGCTCGCTTCCTGCTGCGGCCTCGGGCTGTTGTCGTAATGGAAATCCAGCCCGGTTTCGCCGATTCCGATGACCTTGGGATGCTCCGCCATGCGGACGAGGTGATCGGCGGTGGTCTCCGGCTCCTCGGCGACGTGGTGCGGATGGATGCCGACCGAGCACCAGATCCTCTCGTGGTCCTCCGCCAGGCCACGCACCGCGTCGAATTGCGTCACGCGCGTGCAGATCGTCTGCAGGGTGCCGACCCCGGCGTCGGCCGCCCGCACGAGAACGCCGTCGAGGTCGTCGTCGAAGTCCGGAAAGTCGAGATGGCAGTGGCTGTCGACCAGCATTCGTGCGCTCGCAATTGGTCTCAGGAAGCTGCGCTATCCTCCACGAAACGCGGGAAAATCGGCTCCGGCTTCGGCAGCGGCGTACCGGGCGCGAGGCGCCCGTCTGGGCCGAGCGCCGCCAGCGTGCGCGCGTCCTCCGCCACGCCCAGCTGATCGAGCATCCGCCCGCTCGCGGCCGGCATGTAGGCCTGGGTGAGCACCGCCAGATGACGCAGCGTCTCGATCACCACGTAGAGCACCGTCGCCATGCGCGCCGGGTCCTCCTTGCGCAGCACCCAGGGGGCCTGCTCGTCGACGTAGCGGTTAGCCTGGCCAACGACCTCCCAGATATGGATGAGCGCCCGGTGAAACGACTGCTCGCCGAGATCGGCCCGCACCGTCTCCACCAGCGCCTCGGCCGCGCCCAGCAGCGCGTCGTCTGCGGGCGTGAAGGCGCCAGGCTCCGGCACGGCGGCGGCGCAGTTGCGGTTGACCATGGTCAGCACCCGCTGCGCCAGATTGCCGTAGTCGTTCGCCAGGTCGTCGTTCATGCGCCCGACGATGGCCCGGTGCGAGAAGTCGCCGTCGCTGCCGAAGGGCAGCGCCCGCAGCAGGAAGTAGCGCACCGCGTCCAGCCCGTAGCGCTCGACGATGTCGTGCGGATCGATCACGTTGCCCAGCGACTTGGACATTTTCTCGCCTTCGTTCGTCCACCAGCCGTGGGCGAAGACGCGTGTGGGCGGCTTGACGCCCGCCGCCATCAGGAAGGCCGGCCAGTAGACCGCGTGAAAGCGCAGAATGTCCTTGCCCACCATGTGGAGGTCGCAGGGCCAGTACGTCCGGTACAGGTCGCATTCGGTGTCGGGGAACCCGGCGGCGCTGATGTAGTTGGTGAGCGCGTCCAGCCACACGTACATCGTGTGGCCGGGATCGCCCGGCACGGGAATGCCCCATTTCAGGCTCGCACGCGAGACGGAGAGGTCGTTCAACCCGCCGGAAACGAAGCTGACGACCTCGTTGCGCCGGCTCTCGGGCGCCACCGCCTGCGGGTTCTTCTCGTAGAACTCCAGCAGCGGCTCCTGCCAGGCGGAGAGGCGGAAGAAGTAGCTGGGCTCCTCCACCCATTCCACCGGCGAGCCGTCCGTCACCGTCACCTTGCCGCCGCCGGGGCCGTCCGTAACCTCCGCTTCGGTGCAGAAGGCCTCGTCCCGCACCGAGTACCAGCCGGCGTACTTGCCGAGGTAGATGTGGCCGTTGGCCACGATCCGGCGCCACAGCTCCTGGCACGAGCGGGTGTGACGGTCCTCGGTGGTGCGGATGAAGTCGTCGTTGCTGTACCCCATCACCTCGCCGAGGGCGCGAAACCGCTCCGAGACCTGGTCGACGAATTCCTGCGTCTCCATGCCGGCGGCGATTGCGGATTTCTCGACCTTCTGGCCGTGCTCGTCGGTGCCGGTGAGGAACAGCACGTCGCGCCCGTCGAGCCGCATGAAACGGGCCAGCACGTCGCAGGCGAGCGACGTGTAGGCGTGCCCGATATGGGGCGAATCGTTCACGTAGTAGATCGGTGTGCTCAGGTAGTAGGCCGCTCGGGGCGCCATGCACTGACCTCCGGTCCTGCCGCTCAGGCCCGCGCGGCCTCCTGCAGCGCCGAGAACGCACCGATCAGGACCTGCCGGGGGTCGAGGTTGAGCCCGTCCGCGTCCGCGAACGAGCGGCCGAGGTTTTCCCACACGCCGACCCAGCGATCAAGCGCCG
>JAPPHR010000131.1:17016-42137 GCA_028820995.1 Rhodospirillales bacterium | reverse complement strand
CCAGGCCGTAGCCCATGCCGGTCTCTTCCAGGTTGGCGCGGAAGACGCCGTCGATCAGGCCCACGGTCGGGAAGTTCTGCACGCCCGAGAAGCCCAGCCCCTTGAGCTCGTCCAGGAAGCGGTCGAGCACCATGAAGGGGTCGGTGCCGTTGACGCCCGCGAGCACCGGCGTGCGGCTCACCACGGGGATCACTTCGTGCGCCATCTCCTTCACGATCTCGTTGGCATTGCCGTAGGCGAGCAGGCCCGCGAGCGAGCCGCGGCCTGCCATGCGGTAGCGGCCGGAGTTGTAGATCACGATGAGGTCGATGCCGCCGGCCTCCTCGCACTTGGCAGACAGCCCGGTGCCGGCACCGCCGCCGATGATCGGCTCGCGGCGGGCGACCATGCCGTGAAATTTCTCCAGGAGCGTTCGGCGATCCATGCCCGGCACTGGCGTTCTCCCTCCGTCAGTCTGTCAACGGGCCGATGCTACGCTCAAAGGCAGTGCTATTGCAGGGCTATTCCAGCAGGCGGCGAGGCGGCATCGGTAAACCGGCGCCTTGGCCGGTATGCAGCGCCTGCATATCGAAACCACACGAACGGATCACCTGTCGCTGTATGACTCCGCGAGCTCTTGCCGCATTGGACAACGAGTGTCGGCGTCATGCGAATTCCGCTCCTTCGCGCATTCTCGTCCTACCGTTCCGACGCCTCTCCGTTCCTGCTCGACCTGCGGGCGATCGGCCTCTTCAGGGTGCTTCTCGCGCTGGTCATCCTGCTGGATCAGATCGTCCGGCTCTCAGACTGGCACGCATTCCATTCGGCCTCCGGCGTGGTGGCCCTGGCCGATTCGCGTACCTGGAACGGCCCTTGGCTGTGGTCTCTCTATTGGCTGAGCGACGCACCCGTCCTTCCGCACATCCTGGAGGTCGTGAGGCTGGTGGCGACCGTCGCCCTGCTGCTCGGCATCCGCCCGCGCCTTGCGGCATTCGTCCTGTTCGTGCTCCTGGCCTCGGTCGCGGCGCGCAATCCGCTGCTGCTCCAGGGCGGGGACAAGGTTCTGGTGGTGATGACCTTCTTCGCGGTCTTCCTGCCTCTGGGGCAGCGGGGATCGCTGCAGCACCTGTGGTTCGGAAAAGGCGAGGCATCGTCCCATCGCTCGGCCGCGACGGTCGCCTACACCGTCCAGATCCTCCTCGTCTGGTTCATGACGGGGATACTGAAAACCGGGGAGCAATGGTGGAGCTCGGGAACGGCGATCTCCATGGCGCTTCACCTGGAGGCGTTCGCGACCGAGTTCTCGCGCCTGTGGCGCCACTGGGACTGGTTCCTCCAACCGCTGACGCTCTTCGTGTTCGCGCTGGAATGCCTGGCGCCGCTGCTGGCCCTCGTCCCCAACTACTGGTGCCGGCTGACCGGCCTCTTCGCGCTGGTAGCCCTGGAGGTGGCCATCTGGCTCAGCCTCGAAGTCGGGCTCTTTCCGCTGATCTCCCTGGTTTCCCTGGTCCCGCTCTTCCCCGGCCGGTTCATCGACATGCTGGCGCGCGTGCGGCCGGGCCAGCGGCGGCCAAGCGACCTGGTGCTGTTCTACGATCGGGGATGCCGCTTCTGCGTCTTCGCCTGCCGGCTGCTGCTGGCCCTCTGCGGCATCCGCGGCGCCCGATTGCGGGAGGCGCAGTCCGAGCCCGAGGCGGCGCGCATCCTGGACGAGAGCTTCGCGTGGTCGGTCACCCGCGCCCGCCCTGCGAACGAGGCGGAAGGAGCAGCGGCGCCGGGCCCCGACTTCCGCCAGGGCTGGGCGGCGGTGCGTTACCTGGTCGAGCACTCTCCCCGCTCCTGGCTGCTGCGGGTTCTGCCGGGCGGCGGGTCGGGCGATCGCCTGTATGCCTGGATCGGCAGGAACCGGGGCGCCTTCGGCCGCGCGGGCGCGATGTGTTTCGGCCGGACCGGCGGGGCGGGCTGGCCGGGCCGGAAAGGGCGCTTCGTCGCCTCCTGCGCGCTGGCGACGGTCTTGGCGTGGAACGTCGTCTCCTACCCCGCGGTGCACGACGCGGTGGACCTGAGGCCGCTGATAAAGCCGCTGATATCGGCCTTCAACCTCACCCAATACTGGTCCATGTTCGCGCCCTATCCCTATACACACGACACGTGGCATGCGATGCCGGCGCTCGCGCGCGACGGCGGCAGGATGGACCTCCTGTCGGGCGCGCCCGTCAGCCTCGAGCCGCCGCGCGACGGCCCGGAACGCTACGGCGGCTATCGCTGGCGCAAGACGATCTTTCGCTCGCTGCAGCGCGGCGAGATCGAAAGGGTGGCGGGCTATCACTGCCGCACGGGGGATTGGAGCGCGATCGACCTCTTGGGGTTCTGGCGGCCGAATCTGGGCGTCGCCGCCACGGTGGACCAGCCGTACGAGGCTCGACTCCTGGGACGCTGGCGGTGCGCCCACGCGGACTTGGACGCGGTGGAAGGCTTCCGCGCCGAGACCGACGCGCTCTTGAGCGAGTATGGATGGCGTCAGGCGACGAAGCCGGCGGTCGCCGCGCTGGCGGCAAGCGATTCGCGCGCGCGCCCCTGATCGGAGCGACGGCGGTTGCGGCCGCCGGCGGCGTCCTCGGGCTCACCCGCGGGGCCGTCAGGACGAAATCTCGGTCCAGCTCTCGACCAAAGCCTGGGCGAAATCGGCGTCGTTGATGTGGAGCGGGAGCCGGATTAGCTGCCTCGCGTGAGTCTGTTCCACCGTCCGCTCCAGCGCCTCGAAGAGCGCGGCGTCGGCGTCGGGGTCGTGGAAGGGCATCCCCGGCGCGTCGATGAGCGAGACGCCCTGCTCCGGCACCAGGAACCGCACCGGCCCCTGGCAGGCGTTGAGCCTGGCGCCGATCCACTCGCCCATCGCGCGGTTCTCGTCCGCCGTCGTGCGCATCAGCGTCACGTTGGGATTGTGGATGTGGAAGGTGCGGCCCTCGTACTGCGCCGGCACGGTGTCGCGCGCACCGAAGTTCACCATGTCGAGCGCGCCGCAGGAGCCGACATAGGGCAATCCTGAGCGCGCGAAGGCGCCGAGCCGGTCCTCGCCGGCGCTGAAGACGCCGCCCATCAGGTGGTCGCAGACCTCGGTGGTGGTGCTGTCGATGCAGCCCAGCACGAGCCCGGAATCGACCAGCTTCTCCATGGAGCGCCCGCCGGTCCCGGTCGCGTGGAACACCAGGCAGTCGTAGCGCGCCTCCAGCGCCGCGCGGACCTGATCGACGCAGGGCGTGGTGACGCCGAACATGGTGAGCCCGATGGCGGGCTTGTCCTCGGCCGCCGGCGCCTCGCCCCGCATCATGCCGGCCAGCGCGTGCGCGGCGTTGGCGAGCACCACGCGGGAGATGCGGTTGAGCCCGGCCACGTCCACCACCGAGTACATCATGGTGATGTCGTTGGGCCCGACGTAAGGCGCGACGTTCCCCGACGCGACGGTGGAGACCAGCACCCGCGGCACGCCGATGGGGAGCGCCTGCATGCCGATGGAGACGAGCGCGGTATTGCCGGAGCCCCCTGCCCCGATCACGCCGCCGATGTCGTCGCGAGTCGGCAGAAAGCGCGCCAGCGCCTCGCCCATGGCGGCGACGGCCTGGCCGCGGTCGTCGAGGCCGAGCACGGCATCGGCGCCGTCGGGATGATGGGCGGCGACCTCGGCCGCGCTCACGTCCACGCCGGCAGGCCGGTCGCCGCCGCCGGTGCCGACATCCACGACGCATGCCTGCACGCCATCCGCCGCGAGCAGATCGCGGATGTAGAGAAGCTCCTCGCCCTTGGTATCGAGGGTGCCGACGATATAGGCCCGCGTCATCCCGCTTCCCCCGCGTGGTCCGCTTACGCGCTCAATCCACCGTCTTCAGCACGCTGTCGATGGTGTCGAAGATGCGGTCGATCTGGCTCTTCTCGACAATGAGCGGCGGCGAGAGCGCGATGGTGTCGGCGGTGACGCGGATCAGCACGCCCTCGTCGAAGCACTTGTGGAAGGCCTCGACCGCGCGCGCGGTGGGGGCGCCGGGGCGGGGTTCCAGCTCGATGCCGGCGACGATCCCGAGGTTGCGCAGGTCGATCACGTGGTGGCCGCCCCGGAGCGACCAGAGCGCGTCCTCCCAGTAGGGCGCGAGTTCGGCCGCGCGTTCGAACAGCCCCTCCTCGCGGTAGACGTCGAGCGTCGCGATCCCCGCCGCCGAGGCCAGCGGGTGGCCTGAATAGGTGTAGCCGTGGAAGAGCTCGATCCCCTGCTTCGTGTTCTCGAGGAAGGCGTCGTAAATCTTGCTCCGGCAGAACACCGCACCCATGGGCACGGTCGCGTTGGTGAGCCCCTTGGCGGTGGTCAGGATGTCCGGCTGCACGTCGAAGTAGTCGGCCGCGAAGCTCGCGCCGAGGCGGCCGAAGCCGGTGATCACCTCGTCGAAGATCAGCAGGATGTCGTGCCTGTCGCAGATTTCGCGCAGGCGCCGCAGGTAGCCCCTGGGCGGCACGAGGACGCCGGTGGAGCCCGCCACCGGCTCCACGATCACCGCGGCGATGGTGGAGGGGTCGTGCAGGGCCGCGAGCCGCTCCAGGTCGTCCGCGAGGTGCACGCCCCACTCCGGCTCGCCCCGGCTGAAGGCCTGGTGCTCCAGGTCGTGGGTGTGGCGGATGTGATCGACGCCCGAGAGCAGGCTGCCGTAGAACATGCGGTTCTTGACGATACCGCCCACCGACGTGCCGCCGAAGTTGGTGCCGTGGTAGCCGCGCTCGCGCCCGATCAGGCGGGTCTTGGAGCCCTTGCCGCGCACGTAGTGATAGCCCAGCGCAATCTTGAGCGCGGTGTCCGCCGATTCCGAGCCCGAGTTGGTGAAGAACACGTGGTCGAGGTCGCCGGGCGCGAGATCGACCAGCCGGTTCGCGAACTCGAAGGCGGCGGGATGGCCGAGCTGGAAGGTCGGCGCGAAGTCCATGCGCTCGGCCTGCGCCTTGATCGCCGCCACGATCTTCTCGTGCCCGTGGCCCGCGTTGCAGCACCAGAGCCCAGCGGTGCCGTCCAGGATCTCGCGGCCGCCCGGCGTGTAGTAGTGCATGCCCTTGGCGCGCGTCATCAGGCGCGGCTTCTGCTTGTAGCCCTTGTTCGCCGTGAAGGGCATCCAGAAGGCTTCGAGGTCGTTGGGGTTCTCGGGGTAGTTGATGTCGTCGAGGGGCATGGAGCGCGCACCTGGATTCTTGGTTGGCATCGAAGCGCGCGATCCTAGCACGCGGCCGCACGAATAGGGCGCCCGAGACGGGGCGACCCATCGAAGCAGCCTCACGCATGTTCGTGTCGAGAAAATCGTTCCGTGGGCCTTGAACTGGAGCGCTCGTTGATTATTATTTGTCTCGTATGAGACATAAATGTATCATTCCGCCATGCCTGAGCCACCCCTCCGCCCCCCGATGCGCCAAGCCATTCTCGATGCGGCCATCGACACGTTCGCCCGCAACCCCGGCGCCTCCCTCTCCGAGGTCGCGACCCGCGCGGGCGTCGGCCGGGCGAGCCTGCACCGCCATTTCGCGTCTCGCGCCGACCTCATCGCCGCCGCCTCCGGGCAGTGCATGGACGAGATCGACGCCGCGACCGCGGCAGCGCTCAAGGACGCGCGCACCGCACGAGATCGCCTGTCGCGGATGCTGGAAGCCGTGGTGCCGCTCGGCGACCGCTATCACTTCCTCGTGTCCGAGATCGTCGACGACGAGAGCGTGCACAAGCGATACGAAGACGAGCTCGACTGGCTCGGGCATCTGGCGGACGACCTCAAGGCGGAGGGCGTGATCGCCGCCGACGTGCCGCGCAGTTGGGTGGTCGCCAACATCGATGCGCAGACTTGGCTCGCCTGGTCCGAAGTGGCCGCGGGGAGACTCGCACCCGCGCACGCGGCCGATCTGGCGCTCCGCACGTTGCTCGAAGGATTGGGCCCATGATGCACGTCATCGCGAAGCGACTTCCCGCCCTGTTCGCCCTCGCCTGCCTGCTGCCGGCGGTGCCATCAATCACAGCCGCCGCGGCGCCTAGCGCAGGCGATCCGGTCGATCTGATCGGCGCTCGGGTGATTGACGTCAAAGGCCAGCATCACCGGGTCGGCGTCACCGCGGGCAAGGCTCAGCCGGCGGTGCTGGTGTTTCTGGATACCGCGTGCCCGGTCGCCACGCGCTACCTGCCGACGCTCAACGAGCTTCATGCCGAAGCGCAGACGAGCGGCGTGGCGCTCTATGGGGTCCTCTCGAACCCCGCCATCGCGTGGCAGGCGAGCGCGGACTTCGTGGACGACTTCGGGATCACGTTCCCGGTCATTCTCGATAGCAGCGGCGATCTGGCGCTCCGTCTCGGCCCCCGCGTGACCTCGGAGGCCTTCGTGATCTCGACCGCCGACCGTCTCGTTTACCGGGGCCGGATCGACGATCGCTTCGCCGCCGTGGGCAAGCTGCGGACGCGAATCACGTCGCACGACCTGCGAACCGTCATCGAAGCGATGGCCGCCGGCGTCCAACCGGAGCCCTACGAGACCGAAGCGATCGGCTGCCTTCACCACGACTGGGGCCGAACCGGCGCGAACGGCACGGGACTCGACGAGGTCACCTACACCCGCCACATCGCGCCGCTGCTCGAGGCCAACTGCGTCGAGTGCCACCGGCAGGGCGGCATCGCCCCGTTCTCGCTCGAAGGCTACGACAACGCGAAGCGCTGGCATCGCATGGTCTCCTTCATGACCGGCGAGGGGCTCATGCCGCCGTGGCGGGCGGTGCCCGGATTCGGCGCGTTCCGCGACGCGCGCCGCCTCAGCGATCACCAGATCGCGCTTCTCGCTGCATGGTCGGAGAACGGCGCCCGGCGCGGCGATGCGGGCGACACCATGCCGGTCTCCGTCCGCTCCAACTCCAAGTGGCGCCTGGGCGAGCCGGACCTGGTGCTCAGCATGCCCGAGCCCTTCGAGGTGCCGGCGGATGGCGACGACATCTACCGCTACTTCGTCATCCCCACCGGCTTCGCCGAGGACAAGGTGGTGACGGCCCTCGAATTCAGCCCCGGCGATGCCAAGGTGGTGCACCACGCCAACTACCTCGTGGACTACAGCGGAGCCGCACGGGCCGAGGATGCGAAGGACGACAAGCCGGGATTCTCGGTTTTCGGGACCGGCGCATTTCTCGACTACAACGCCTGGGGCATCGGCGGCTGGACGCCCGGCGCGGACCCCTATGTCCTCGACAAGGGGCTGGGCATGTGGCTGCCCACGGGCGGGGACCTGGTACTGGAGGTGCACTACCACCTGAACGGGATGGCCACGACCGACCGGAGCGAGGTGGGCCTCTACTTCGCCAAGGAGCCCGTCAGCCGCTACGTCGACGGCGTGGTCATGGGCACGCAGGACCTGCGCATTCCGCCCGGCGAGGAGCATTACTGGCGGCGGTTCTCGATGACCGTGCCCTCCGGCATGAAGCTGACGGACGTGACCCCGCACATGCACTTTCTCGGCCGCGAGTTCATCGCCATCGCGACCCTGCCCGACGGCAGCGAGCAGCCGCTCATCCGCATCGCCGACTGGGATTTCCGCTGGCAGAACACCTTCGCCTACCGGGAGCCGGTCCATCTGCCGGCCGGCAGCCGCATCGACGCCTGGATGCGCTACGACAACTCCGCCGACAACCCGCAGAACCCGGCGCTGGAGCCCGAGACCGTGACCTGGGGCTGGGAGACCACGGACGAGATGAGCGAGCTCTGGATCGGCTTCGTTCCCGATGTGCCGGGGGATCGTCAGCTCATCGTGAGCGCGTCGGAGCGTTCCTGGTACCGGCCGGCGCACGTGAGCGACGCCGAGATCGCCCGGCGTCTCGCGCGCCTCCCGGAACTTGAGTAAGCGCTGCGCCGGGCCTAAGACCCGTCCTCGCGCGCGTGCCAGTGACGGGCGATGTCGATGCCGCGGCAGAGCCAGACGCGGTCGTGGGCGAGCACGTGGTCGACGAAGCGGCGCAGCGCGGCGAAGCGGCCGGGGCGGCCGACCAGTCGGCTGTGCAGGCCGATGCTCATCATGCCGGGCATTGCGCTGCCTTCCTCGTAGAGCACGTCGAAGGCGTCCCGCAGGTAGGCGAAGAACGGCTCGCCCCAGTCGAAGCCCGGCGCGGTGGCGAAGCGGTGGTCGTTGTGGTCCGCCGTGTAGGGGATCATCAGGAGCGGCCGGCCGGCCTCCTCCACCCAGTAGGGCAGCTCGTCGGCGTAGGAATCCTGGCTGTAGAGGAAGCCCCCCTCCTCCGCCACGAGACGCACGGTGTTGGGGCTCCTGCGGCCGAGGAAGTAGCCGAGCGGGCGCGTGCCGGTGAGCTCCTGCTGGATCGCGATGACCTTCTCGATGTGCGCGCGCTCCTCGGCCTCGGGCACGGCGTGATAGTCGATCCAGCGATAGCCGTGGCTCGCGATCTCCCAGTCCGCCTCCACCATCGCGGCGACCGCGTCCGGGCTGCGGGCGAGCGCCATCGCGACGCCGAAGATGGTGACCGGCACGCCGCGCCCGGTGAAGAGCCGATGCAGGCGCCAGAAGCCGACGCGGCTGCCGAACTCGTACATCGATTCGACGGGCAGCGCGCGCTCGCCGATGCGGGGCTCGACGAAGCCGAACTCGGTGAGCAGCGTCTCCGAGCCCGCATCGCCGTGGAGCACGCTGTTCTCGGCGCCCTCCTCGTAGTTGATGACGAACTGCACGGCGATGCGCGCATCGCCCGGCCAGCGCGGGTGCGGTCGGCTGCGGCCGTAGCCCACCATGTCGCGGGGATAGGGGGTATCGCTCATCGGTGCTGGCGCGCTACCGGAAAAGCGCCGCGTTCTCGCGGGCGAAGGTGCGGAAATCGCGGGGGCTGCGCCCGGTCACCCGCTCGACCACGTCGGTAACCGGCGCGCCGAAGCCCGTGCGGAACAGGCCGTCGATCTCGACCAGCGCATGCGCCGCTTCGGGCCCGATGCCGGCTGCGCCGAGCGCGGCACGCGCCTCCTCGTCGCTGACGGAGACGTAGCGCACCTCCCGGCCCAGCTCCTCCGAGAGGATCGCCGCGCACTCGGCATAGGAGACCGCCTCCGGCCCGGTGATCTCGTAGGTCTCGCCCTCGTGCCCGTCCTCGACCAACGCAGCGACGGTCACCGCCGCCACGTCCTCGATCTCCACCAGCGATATCCTGGCGTCGCCCACCGGCGCATGGAACTCGCCGCGCTCCCTGATGAGGGGCGCGAAGCGGCGGAAATTCTGCATGAAGGCGTTGGGCCAGAGGTGGGTGTAAGCGATGCCGGACTCGTTGATGCGCTGCTCGATCACCCCGTGCCAGCGGCGGATGGTGGTGGGCGCGTCGGGCGCGGCCTTGATCGCCGACATCTTGACGATGCGGCGGATGCCGGCCCGCTTGGCCGCCTCGACCGCGTTCAGCTCGAGCCCGACCATCGCTTCGGAAAAGGCGCAGAGGAGCGAAAGGGTCTCGATTCCCTCGAACGCGGCGCCGAGGGATTCGGGACGGGCGAAATCGCCCTCCACGTACTCCAGGTCTTCGCCGAACTGCCGCCGCGCGCGCGCCACGTCGCGGCTCATGATGCGGAAGGGCACATTGATCGCACGCAGTCGTGCGACGGTCGGGGTGCCGGTCGTCCCGGTCGCTCCAGTCAGCAGGATCATCTTCGGACCTCGCCAGATAGTCCCGCTGAGATGCTAGTCGATGCCCGGCCTCCCCTCCAGCGTCACGCCGTCGCGGCGCCGCTCAGTGGTCGTGGCCGGCGTGGCCCCCGTGCCCTCCCAGGCTCACGGTGTACTGGAGGATGACCTGGTCGTCGTCCTGGCCGTCCGCCAGCGACTCCCGGTTGTACTGCAGGCGCAGCTGCCCGAACCGATCGCTGGTCCAATCGCCCATGAGCGCGACGGCGCTCGGGTCGTGGTCGATCTCCGCAGCGCCTGGCGGGCTCAGACGGGCGTAGCGCGCGCCGATCCGCCATTCCGGCGCAAGCTTGTAGACCGCCTGGGCGTACCACCCGGCGCTGCTGCCGTCGACCTCCATCTCATCGTCGTCCAGCCTGTAGAGGCCGTCGTCCAACTGCCAGAGATACTCGCCCTGCAGGATCAGCTCGCTTTGCCGCGCGTCGCCCGTGGGCGCCCAGGCGAAGCGGATGTCGGCGCCCAAGAGGTCGCGGTCGCCGCTGAACATGCCGTCGGAGAAGAACGAAGCCGGCGCGAACGCCTCATCGGCGTGGTCGTCGTCGTGCTCATCTTCGTGGTCGTCCATGTCGTCGTGGTCGTCCTCGTCATGGTCGTCCATGTCGTCGTGGTCGTCCCCGTCATGGTCGTCCATGTCGTCCCCGTCATGGTCGTCCATGTCGTCGTGGTCGTCCCCGTCATGGTCGTCCATGTCGTCCCCGTCATGGTCGTCCATGTCGTCGTGGCCGTTCTCGTCGTCGTGGTCGTCCTCGTCGTGGTCGTCCTCGGCGTGGTCGTCCATGCCTTCGTCGCCGTGATCGTGCGCGTGGCCGCCGGCGCTGCCGCCGACTTCGCCGCTCAGGAGCGACAGGCCGATGCCCCATGACGAGTCGCGGCCCATGTCGCCGCCGATCCGCGCATAGGCCGAGTACGCCCGGCGGCCGTTGTCGGAGCCGCCGAACGGGCGATCGTCGCCGCGGAACAGGCCGCCGCCGATCTCGGTGCGGACATCGCCGGGCAGCGCCAGGGAGAGCTGGAGCCCGTCATCGTTGAAAGCGCCGTCCAGGAATGCCCGGTAGGGCAAGGGGCGGTCGGCGAAGTCGCCTTCGTGGGCGTGCAGTTCGTTGAGATAGCCGAACGACCAGAGCTTGCGACCCGCCGCCACGGTCAGCTCCTCGGGCAGGCCCAGGCCCGGCAGGGTCTGGAAATACGCCTCCTCGAGCTCGAGCTCCACAGGCTCGCCGGGATGCACGCCGATGCCGAGCACGAGACCGGCGTGGAGCGCGTCGCCCACGTCGCTTGCGAAACCCAGCTCGCTGTGGCCGAGGGAAATGCCCTCCGGCGCACGCTCGCTCTCGTGGCCGAGCTGGAACCCGGCGATATCCGAATGCTCGGCCGAATACGAGGTGACCGAGCCCCTCAGCACCGCGAAGATCTGGGGATCGAGCATGCCCCCGTCGCGGTGGGGCGCAGCCATCCCGTGGTCGTGACCATCGTGCGTGTCCACCTCGATTCCGGCGCGAGACTGCAGCACCCTGATTTGCTCTTCCAGCGCCTTGATACGCTCTTCGTATTGCTCTCGCAGCGTCGCAATCTCGACAGCGAGAACGGAGGCCATCGGAGAATCGTCATCCGATTGTGCCTCCGCCTGAGGTGCCATCAGCGTCGTCGCAATGGCAGCGGTCGCGGCGGTCGCAGCAATGCCCACGGTGCGTCCCATATGCCAGTCCCCCCTTTTCTGTGCGAGCAGCGGCCCGACGGAACGCCGGCTTGTCCGCCATTCCTTCGGCTTCACCACACGATATCATATAGCGTTATATTATCATATATCTCCACGCCTCAATTTATTCCACCCGTTCAAAGTGCAGCAGCGATTCGACGATCCGTCGCCAGCCGGCGACGGTGCCGCCCCTGGCTAGTAGGGCGCGCCCGAGAGGGACATCATGACGGTGTGCTCGATGTCGGCGATGGCCTGGGCCAGCTCGCGGCCGATCAGGTCCATCTTGCGCAGCTGATCGATGCGCGGGCGGCACTGCTCCATGTCCCTGTCGGGAAAGATCTCGCGGAGAATGTCGCAGGCGTCCACCAGGCCGATCAAGGCCACGTCGCGGGGGTCCGGAATGTCGTCAGAGAACAGAACCTCGCCGATCCGCAGTTTCACTTCCTGCTCGACGTTGCCGTCGATCGTGGGATAGCGGCGGGTGCGGAAGGCCCACATCACGCGCTCCTCGCGCTGCACCACGATGCCGCGCGCCACGAGGCTCTGCAGCGCCTGCTCACGGATCGCGGGCGCGTCCTCGACGGACAGCACCCTGATCCAGGTCCTCGTATCCGTCGCCTGCCCTTGCGCCGCGATCTTCGCCAGGGTGGGGTCGAGCATGGGATTCCCGGTGGGAGCCGGGTCCGTAACCACGAGCGACTCGGGGTCGGTGTCGATTCGGTAGTCGAAAGCCAGGTCCATCAGCACGGCGCCCCCGATGGCGCAGCCGAGGTTGGCCTTGGGGATCGGCACGAAAGAGCCGTCCTTGTCGTCCAGCAGCAGGAGGAGGATTTCTTCGGTGAATGTCAGCATGGGTCGCGGTCCCTGACTGTTATCGGCGACAGCCTAGCCCGGCCGCGGGCCGCACGAAATCCCTGCGGCGCCGGCCACGCCGCAGGTTAGCGCCGCGAAGAATTGGTCATTCGGAAAACTCCGGCCGAAACGGCCGGCACGTCAGCCTCAGGATGTCGTGGGTCGGAGCGGCATCGAACGTCAGGTCCATGTTCATCCGCTCCAGGCTCGCGGTGCTGTAGGCGGCCCCCGTCATCAGCAACCAAAGCTTGAAGGCCATCCGCGCGGGGCCGAGCGGCAGGTAGAGCAGTCTGGGGCGCCGCCCCAGGGACTGAAAGACCCGGCGAACCATCTCGCGGTAGGTCAGCGTCTCGCCGCCGGGAAGGTCCAGTATCCGGTCGACAGCGCCGGGCGCATCGAGGGCGGCAACCATGGCCTGTGCCACGTCGTCGGCGTGGATCGGTTGGCGGCGCCCGGTGGCGGGCCAGGCTAGGGGCACGAAGCCGAAACGCCGTGCGGCGGCGGCAATGGCGCTGACGTTCAGGTCATGCCCCGGATCGTAGATCAGCGTCGGCCGGAGCAGCGTCCAGGCGATGCCCCGTTCCCGGCAGAGCCGGGCGACCCCTTCCTCGGCCCGCCGGTTTTCTTCCGCCTCGGCCCGCTCGGCCGGATCGGAACTGCTTGCCGTGTATTCCACCCTGGCCGTGCTCAATGCGACCAGGCGCCTGCCTCCCGACATGCGTGCGATCAGAGCCGGCAATGCGGAGACCGGTGCGAGAGAAAACAGGTCCGCAGAGCCGGCAACGTCCAGCGATCCGCCGCCGGACAATACGCGCCAGCCGAAACCCTGCGGCGTCTCTTGCGGCGCGGCGTCGGGGCGTCGGCTGAAGCACTGCCCCGTGAAACCGCGTTCCGCGAGACGGCGCAGCAGGTAGCGGCCGATCATGCTGGTCGCACCGAAGACGACGGCCTGCGGTCCTTCGCCTGCCATCGGCGCGTGGTCAGCCGCCTGCTGCGTCCCGCACGGCGCGGGCGATTCGCATGGCCGTCGGCTCGTCGAGGTCGGCATGCATGGGAAGGCACAGCACCCGGCGGCACAGGCGTTCGCTGACCGGCAGCGAGCCGGCTCCCTCGCCCCAGCTGCGATAGGCCGGCTGCAGGTGCATCGGCAGCGGATAGTGAACGGCGGTCGGGATCCCCTGTCCGGCCAGCGCCGCCTGGACCTCGTCGCGCCGATCCAGCCGGATCGTGTACTGCGCCCAGGTGGAGCGGCGCCCGGGCAGCCGGCCGGGCAGACCGACCGCGCCGGCAAGCATCGAATCGTAGAGTGCCGCCACCCGTTCGCGGGCGGCGATCTCGGCGTCGAAGGCCGGCAGCTTGGCCAGCAGGACCGCCGCCTGGAGCGTGTCGAAGCGGCTGTTGAGGCCGATGCGGACGATGTCGTACTTGCCCTCGCCCGTGCCGTGCTGGCGGATCGAACGCCAGCGGGCGGCCCGTGCCGCATCGTCGGTGAAGAGCGCGCCGCCGTCGCCGAAGCAGCCGAGCGGCTTGGCCGGGTAGAAGCTGGTCGTCGTCACCGGCGCGAGCGCGCCGACGGGCCGTCCACCACTCGTCCCGCCGAAGCTCTGGGCCGCATCGGCGATCAGCAGCATCCCGCGCTCCGCCGCGATCGGTGCGAGCGAGTCGTAGTCCGCCGCCTGGCCGAAGAGATCCGCCGCGATCACCGCGCGCGGTACGAGCCGCCCCTCGTCCGCCACGCGGGAAACCCGCGCCGCGAGGTCGGCGGGGTCGATCATGTAGGTCTCCTCCACCACGTCGACGAACACCGGTGCGGCGCCGATCAGCGCCACGACCTCCGCCGTCGCGGTGAAGGTAAAGCTCGGGATGAAGACGGCGTCGCCCGGACCGATCCCCTCGCCCATCAACGCGATCTGAAGAGCATCGGTCCCGCTCGCGCAGGTGACCGCGTGGGCAACGCCCGCCCGTGCGGCGAGCGCCGCCTCGAGCTCGGCCACCGCCGGCCCCATGACGTACCGGCCATCCTCGAGGACACGCGCGATGGCAGCGTCGATGTCGGCCTTGAGGCGCCGGTACTGCGCGCGCAGGTCGATGAATGCGATGGGCTCGGGGCTGGCGTCGTGGTCGGTCGATGACATGCGCGTTCAGTTATATCTATATCTCCAATGCCGGGGCACGTCGCGGCGCCGGCACCGCGCGACGCCGTCGCTCGTCAAGCACCCCGCAGGGAAGGATTCGGGGCGCCGCGTTGCAACGGCACGGGGTTGTGTTTACGCTTTTATATCATCGTGATTCACTAGGCTATCGGACGAACGGGCGGCGAACCGGCGACGGCCCATGGCGACCACACTTCCCATCGGCAGCACCGACGCGCAGGCTGCGTCCACGTCCAAGGCTGCGCGCCTGCGCGGCCTGCTGCAGGCGCCTGCCCTCTCCTTCATCATGGAGGCGCATAACGGACTATCCGGGAAGATCGTGGAGGAAGCCGGATTCGAAGGCATCTGGGCCTCGGG
The DNA here is from genome assembly GCA_028820995.1 of Rhodospirillales bacterium. Lineage (GTDB taxonomy): Bacteria > Pseudomonadota > Alphaproteobacteria > UBA828 > UBA828 > WTGU01. The sequence continues at coordinate 27,378 of JAPPHR010000131.1, read as the reverse complement.
CCTCTCGATGTCCGCAGCGCTCGGCGTGCGCGACAACAACGAGGCCTCCTGGACCCAGGTCCTGGAGATGCTGGAGTTCATGGCCGACGCCACCACGATCCCCATCCTGGTGGACGGCGACACCGGCTACGGCAATTTCAACAACGTGCGCCGCCTGGTGAGGAAGCTCTGCCAGCGCGGCATCGCCGGGGTCTGCATCGAGGACAAGCTGTTCCCCAAGACCAACTCCTTCATCGGCGAGAACCAGCCGCTGGCGGACGTGGACGAGTTCTGCGGCCGCATCAAGGCGGGCAAGGACAACCAGAGCGACGACGACTTTCAGATCGTGGCCCGCGTCGAGGCCCTGATCGCAGGCTGGGGCATGGAGGAGGCGCTGCGCCGGGCCGAGGCCTATCACCGGGCAGGCGCCGACGCGATCCTGATCCACTCCAAGAAGGAGACCGCGGACGAGATCACCGGCTTCTGCGAGTCTTGGGGCGGTCGCGCGCCGGTGGTGATCGTGCCGACCATGTATCACCGCACCCCGACGCGGGCCTTCCGCGACGCCGGCGTCTCCATGGTGATCTGGGCCAACCACAACATGCGGGCCGCGGTGTCCGCGATGCGCCGGGTGAGCGAGGCGATCAGGCGGAGCGAATCGCTGACCGCGGTGGAGGAAGAGATCGCGCCGGTGCGCGAGGTCTTCGCGCTCACGGGCCAGGCGGAGCTCGCGCAGGCGGAGGCGCGCTATCTCGCCGCAGCCGGCGGCCATCGCGCGATCCTGCTCGCGGCCTCGCGCGGCGGCAAGCTCGGCCCGCTCACCGAACAGCGCCCGAAGTGCATGATCGACGTGCGCGGCGAGCCGCTGCTGCAGCGACTGGTCCGCACGCTCAACCGGAGCGGCCTGGGCGACGTCACCGTGGTGCGCGGCTACCGCAAGGAGGCGATCGATCTCGCCGGCATCGAGGCGGTCGACAACGACCGCTACGACGAGACCGGCGAGGCCGCCTCCCTTGCCTGCGCCTACGACTGCCTCTACGGGCCCTGCCTGATCTCCTACGGCGACATTCTGTTCCGCCGGCACGTGCTGGACGGCCTTCTTGCCGCCGACGGCGACATCGTGACGGTCGTCGATGCGCGGCGACGGGTCGATGCCTCGCGCGCGCCAGACCGCGCCGTGGACTGGGTGCGCTGCTCCCGGCCCTTCACCGGCAGCTATCTGGACGACGAGCGCGTGACCCTGGAAGCGATCTGGAGCGACGCGGCCGGGGCCGAGACCGCCCATGGCGAGTTCATCGGCCTCACCAGGCTGAGCGAGGCAGGCGCCGCACTGGTGCGCGGGGTGCTCGACGCCATGAGCAAGGACGGCACCCTCGACGGCGCCGACCTCCCCGACGTCTTCGCCCGCCTCGTCGCCCAGGGCGCGGCCATCGACGTGCTCTACATCACCGGCCACTGGCTCGACGTGGACGACGCCTTCGACCTCGCGTCCCTGCGCAACCTAGTGTAGCGCCCCCTCCTCACCCCAGCCCTCTCCTCCCCGGCGGGGAGGAGAGGGAGAGTTGACGGCTGCGACCTGCGTCCCCTCTCCGCCCCTGGGGGCGGAGAGGGACAGGGAGAGGTGGGGGTGTTGCTGACAAAAAGAGTGCAGGGAGTGGAGCGGGCCAAGCATCGCAAGAGTGAACCGGCTCACGGAACGAATGCGAGACGCCACCGAATGGGTGGTTCGATGGACGCGGCGACGCGAAACTGGCAAGCTCGTCCGCCCTTGGCGCACTCCGCGCCGGGCCCCCAGGGATAGCCGCCATGGACGACCTGCCCCTCTCTGATCCGGATACGATCGTCGTCGGCGGCGATGCCATGTCGGAGGCGGCGCCGGATTTCGACCCCATGCTGCTCTCGGTGCTCTCCAGCCGCTTCGGGGCCATCCTGCGCGAGATGAGCAACGGCGTGCTGCGGGCCAGCAAGTCGGGCGTCATCAAGATCGCGCGCGACATGTCCTGCGCCATCCTCACCTACGACCACCGGCTGGTCTGCATCGAGGAGTGCATCCCGGTGCACGCGGCGGCCATCGACCTCACCACCCGGCCGCTCACCGAGTTCTTCGACGACATCGAGGAGGGCGACGCCTTCCTCAACAACTGCCCCTACACGGGCGTCACGCACCACGCGGACCTCACGCTCTGCGTACCGGTGTTCTTCGACGGCAAGCCGCTCTTCTGGACCGTCTCCCGCGCCCACCACGCCGATGTCGGCGCGCCGATCCCATCCACCTACCTGCCCTACGCCAAGACAATCTACGAGGAGGGGCTGCACTTCCCCGGCGTCCGCGTGGAGCGCGGCTACAAGGAGCTCCGCGACATCATCCGCATGGCGAAGATGAAGGTGCGGGTGCCGGACCTCTGGTACGGCGACTACCTCGCCCAGGTGGGCGCCTGCCGCACCGCCGAGCGCCGGATCAAGGAGCTGGTGGAGAAGTACGGGCCCGAGACCATCGCCGAATTCGTCGAGGCCTGGATGGCCTATGGCGAGCGCCGCGCCGCCGCCGCCATCGGGACGCTGCCGGCCGGCACCTGGTCCTACGAGAACCGCCACGATCCGCTGCCCGGCGTCGCCGACGAGGGCATTCCGGTGCGGGCTTCCGTGACCGTCGATCCCGACGCGGCAACGATCACGGTCGACGTGCGCGACAATATCGACTGCATCCCCGGCGGGCTGAACCTGAGCGAGACCTGCTCCATCGCGGCTTGCCGCGCCGGCGTCTTCTACAACATCGACCACACCATCCCGCACAACGAGGGCAGCGCGCGGCGCATCCGGGTGCTGCTGCGCGATGGCTGCATCGTCGGCCGGCCCCGCTATCCCGTCGGCACCTCGGTCGCCACCACCAACGTCACGGACCGGCTGGTGAACGCGGTCTCCTGCTGCTTTGCCCAGATTGGGCCGACCCATGGCATGGCCGAGGGCGGCTACCAGCAGGCCCTGGGGCTCGCCGTGATCTCGGGCGAGGACCCGCGCCGCGACGGCCAGACCTACGTCAACCAGATGTTCATCGGCTTCGGCGGCGGGCCGGGGCTGCCGGGGCACGACGGCTGGGTCACCTACGGCGGGCCGGTGGACGGCGGCATGCAGATCCTCTCCCCCACCGAGGTGGACGAGAGCATGTTCCCCATCCACTTCGAGTGCCGGGAGCTTGCCATCGACACGCTCGGCCACGGCGAGTGGGACGGCGCGCCGGGCACGCTCGCTGTCTACGGACCCGTCGCCGGCGAGATGACCGCCGTCTACTGCAGCGACGGTGACACCTACCCCTCCAAGGGCGTGCGCGGCGGCAGCGACGGCGCGCCCTCGGTCAACCAGAAGCGGGGCGCCGACGGCGCGCTCGTCACCCTCCCCTCCTTCCACGAGGAACGCTGTGCGCCCGGCGAGGTGTTCCGCTTCGTCACCACCGCCGGCGGCGGCTACGGCGACCCTGCGCGGCGCGAGCCCGAGGCGGTCGCCCGCGCGGTCGACAACGGCTGGCTCAGCCCGGGGAAGGCGGAGCAGGTCTACGCCGTGGCGCTCCGTCTCGCCGAGGACGGCATCCGGCACGAGGTCGACGGCAAGGAAACCGCGCGCCTCCGCGCGACGCGGACCGGCGGGGCCGCCAGCTAGATGGCCGAGGCCCGCCCACGCGGCGACTTCCAGGTCTGCATCGATATCGGCGGCACGTTCACCGACTGCGTTGTCTCGGACGCGGACCAGCGCCTGCGCATCTTCAAGACCCCCTCCACGCCCGCCGCCTTCGAGCTCGGCTTCATGAACGCGCTGAAGCTCGCGGCGGGCGGCTACGAGCTCGCGCTCCCCGACTTCATGGCGCGCGTGGCCCGCATCGTCCACGGCACGACCGTCTCCACCAACGCGCTGCTGGAAGAGAAGCACGCGCCGGTCGGCCTGATCTGCACCCACGGCTTCCGCGACATCCTCACGCTGCGCGAGGCGCCGCGAAAGCCGCCGTTCAAGTGGCGCCTCGCCTATCCCGAGCCCTTCGTGCCCCGGATCAGAACGCGCGGCGTGCGCGGGCGCATCGACGCCACCGGCGCGGAGCACACCCCGCTGGAAGAGGACGACGTGCGCGCGGCGGTCGAGGACTTTCGCAGGCTCGGCGTCGAGGCGGTCGCCGTCTGCCTGCTCTGGTCGGTGGTGAACGGCGACCACGAGCGGCGCGTGGGCGAGATCGTGCGCGAGGCCTGGCCCGAGGTCCCGGTCACGCTCAGCCACCGGCTCAACCCCATCGCCCGCGAGTACCGCCGCGCCGTCTCGGCCGCCATCGACGCAGCGCTCAGGCCGGTGGTGAGCGCCTACGTCCACGCGCTCGACCGGGGCCTGCGCAAGAGCGGCTACGGCAACGAGCTGATGATCGCGAATTGCCTGGGCGGCATGATGCCGCCGGACGAGATCGCCGAGCGGCCGATCTACAGCGTGATGTCGGGGCCGACGCTGGCCCCGGTCGCCGCCAAGCAGCTCACGGACGCGCCCGATCTCGTGGTGGTCGACATGGGCGGCACCTCCTTCGACGTCTCCGCCGTGCGCGAGGGCCAGCTCGTCATCTCGCCCGAGGCGATGCTGACCGAGTTCGACATGCTGGGCATCCCCAAGGTGGACGTGCGCTCGGTGGGGGCCGGCGGCGGCTCCATCGCGCACGTGGACGCGGGCGGGCTGCTGCGCGTGGGACCGGAGAGCGCCGGCGCCGACCCCGGCCCCGCCTGCTACGGCCTCGGCGCCATGCGGCCCACCGTCACCGACGCCGACGTGGTGCTCGGCATCATCGATCCGGACTACTTCCTCGGCGGCCGGATGCACCTCGACCGGGAGGCGGCGGAGCATGCGGTCGGCACCATCGCCGATGCGCTCGGCATCGGGCTCGCGGCCGCGGCCCGCGCCATCGCCAGCACGGTCGATCACACCATGATCGCCGCCATCGAGGACATCACCGTGCAGGAGGGGATCGACCCGCGCGAGAGCTACTTCGTGGCCGGCGGCGGCGCCACCGCCGTGCACATGGGGCAGATGGCCCGCGTGCTCGGCATCAAGGGCTACATGGTGCCCAAGTTCTCGGCCGGGCTCAGCGCCTTCGGCGGCCTCATCTCCGACATCGTGTGGGAGGAGACGGCGACGCTGGTGACCGACGCCGCCCGCTTCGACGTCGCCGGGGTCAACGGCGTGCTGGCCACGCTGGTGGAGCGCGGCCGCGCCTTCCTCGCCCGCGCGGGCATCGCCGAGGCCGACCAGCGCTTCGAGTACGCCTATCTCGGGCGCTACCAGTACCAGTCTTGGGAAATCGAGGTGCCGTTCGCGACGGCCGACGGCGCGCTCGCCGCCGACGACGTGGCCGGGTTGGCGGACGGCTTCCACCGCATGCACGAGCGCATCTACACCATCAAGAACGAGAACGACCTCGTCGAGTTCACGACATGGAAGGTGCGCGCCATCGGCCCGGCCGCCGCCGACCTCGCGCCAGCGGAAGGCGCCGCGACCGCGCGCGACGCACGACCCCACGGCACGCGCCGGGCTCATCTGCCCACGCGCGACACGCCCGAGACGGTGCCGGTCTATCGCGGGGACGCCCTCTCACCCGGCGCCCGGATCGCCGGCCCCGCCATCGTGGAGGAAGCCACGACGACCGTCCTCGTGCCCGAGAACGCCGAAGCCGTCATCGACGCGCTCGGCAACTACCGCGTGACGCTGGAATAGCCGGGCTACAGCTTCCGCCCGATCGCCTCGCCCCAGGCGAAGGCGGCGAAAGCGCCGGACTCGTCCACCCATTCGTCGAGCGAACGGCGCCAGCCCTCGAACTGCTCCTCGCTGGCCAGGCCGAGCCCGATGGCCGCTCCCATCGTCTTTGGCGCGAAGAACCAGCCGTTGACGAGGCCGTGGAGGAAGGCGAGGTCATCGGCCGTGTCGTAGGATTCGAAGGACGCGGTCGCGCGAACGTCGGCAAAGCCGGCCTCGACGAACGCGGCCTTCAGCTCCTTGCCCATCTGCGGATGGCCGCCATTGGCCGCGAGCAGCTTGAGGAACGTCGCCCACCCCGCACCCTCACCCACGCCGCCGAACGTCAGCGCGGGCTCGATGAGCGATGAGTCGCCGATCACCTCCCGCGCAGCGAAGAGACCGCCCGGCTTCAGCACCCGCTTCACTTCGCCGAGTACCGCCTGCGTGTCGGGCGCATGGTTGAGCAGGGCGTGGCAATAGGCCACGTCGAAGGTCGCGTCGTCGAAGGGAAGATCGGTCGCGTCGCCCGTCTGGAATGCCGCATTGCCGTGTCCGCCGGCCTGAGCGGCTGCGCTGGCCATCTCGATCTGCGTGGGCTCCATGTCGATGCCGAGCAGTTGGCCAGGGGCGACTGCGTCCGCCAGCCCCACCGAAATCGTGCCGGGGCCGCAGCCGAGGTCGATCAGGCGCATGCCGGGCTTGAGCTGCGGCAGCAGATGCCGGGCGCAGTCCGCCGCGTTTCGCCGCTCCAGCATTTTCCGGAATTCCGGGCCATAGCCCATCGTGTAGGTCGGCGTGGCCTCGTTCCCGATATCGTCGCGGCTCATCGTTGGCTCCTTGGTCCGTCGCGCTGCGCCTGATATTTGGACGAAGTTTGCACAATGTTCAAATGCCCGGCGAGAGGAGACGTGCCGTTGACGAAGACCCTTGAAGGCGCCTGCCATTGCGGCGCGATCGGCGTCGCGTTGGAGGTGGAGGACGATACGGCCCTCTCCCCGCGCCACTGCGGCTGCAGCTTCTGCCAGAAGCACGGCAGCCTCTACGTCTCGGCGCCGTCCGGCCGCCTGACGATTGCGCTCGCCGAGCCCGACCGGGTGAGCCGGTATGCGTTTGGCCACGAGACGGCGACCTTCCTCGTCTGCGGCCGCTGCGGCGTGATAGCCGCGGCCGTCTGCGAAATGGAGGGGCGGCTCTATTCGGTCCTGAATTCCAACCTGCTGGAGCCGCCGCTCGTCGTGGACCGGGCTTCCGTCCCCACCGCCGACTATGAGGCGGAGGACGTTCCCGGCCGGCTCGCGCGCCGCAAGCAGCGCTGGATCGGGAACGTCACCATCGCCGAGCGGTAGCCGGATTGGGGTCAGAGGGTGGAAAGGAACTCCGCCAAGAGCGCGTTGAACTTGTCGGGGTACTCCCAGAACATCATGTGGCCGCCAAACGCTTCCACGCGGGAATTGGGGCAGTGCTTCGTCAGGAAAGGCTCGGCGGTCTCCGCCCAGTGGTCGGCGACGAAGAAGAGCGACGGAATGTCCGCGTCTACCCGCTTCGCCTCTTCCAGGTAGTTCGCGAAGCACACGTCGGCGATGAGGTTGGCGGCGATGAGCGGCGGCGTCGCAAGCGACTGCTCGATCACCCACGCGGTCACCTCCGGCGTCATCTCGCCTTCGATCATGATGTTGTCGGCGTACCAGGTGACGACAGCGCGCTGGCCAGCTGAGGTCTGCACACCCTGGAAGAAACCGGCGAGGGCGTCGATCGCCCCTTCGACCCAGTCGCTCCGGTCGTAGCTCATGCCGAGCGGCGGCATGTCGATGGAGACGAGCGCGCGAATCCCGTCCGTGCCGCGATTGCGGACATGGTGCCAGGCGGTCAGCGAGCCGGCGGACCAGCCCACGATGACCGGGTTCTCCACGGACAGATGATCGAGGAGCGCGGCCAGATCGGCGGCCTGGGTGGCGTAGTTGTTGCCGTCGCTGGTCACTGTGGAGCGGCCGTGGCTGCGCGGGTCGAACGAAATGACCCGGTGGGAATCGGCGAACGCGGCGAACTGGTGGTCGAAGACCCTGGTGGTGAAGGTCCAACCGGGAATGAGGACGAGCGCGTCCCCCTCCCCTTCATCCTCGTAGTAGATGTCGACTCCGGGCGCGACTTCGACGTAGGAGCCGATGCGTTGAGCGGCCATGGCCTTCCTCCGTACCCGCGGTTCCAAGGTGCCGATACAGCGTCGCTCCTTCCTCCCGCGCCGGCCGGTGACGACGCAATCGGTCCGCATCTTCGGCCCGGCTGCAGCGGCATGCAGGAAGAAAGGCGATGGCAACTGTTCGCTCCGACGAACGCCGTGTCAACATGCCAGCCTGCACGATCCCCACGACGTTCACGGCCCCGAACGAAGAGGCTTCGGCGACAGGACCGTGCCCTCCACACTAACTGCGGCGTCATCCGTGATAGACACCGCGGCCGGCGGCCTCGAACCGGCTTTCTCGGCATCGCCAAATCGGCTATGATGCGTGCGCGCTTCCCGGCAACGAAGGGCCGCGAAGCACGCGATGCAGCGACAGCGACGTCGCCCAAGCGATGGGCACGAGAGCCCACGTCTCTCTTGAGGAGGAGGCGTGGGCTGCTTTGTTCTGAGCCGAGTTCGTATCGCCGCATCTTGAGGAGGCCGTGCACTCAAAGCGGGTCTGACTTCTACGACATGGCGAGGCGCCTGCGTGGGCAGGAGCGCTGGCACTCGAAGACGCCTCGCCCAGCTCGGAGACTCTACGAGGGGATCACTTCACGAGCGTTAGAAACTGCGATCGGCCAACTCGAGAAATCCCTGCGCCTCGCCCCCGGCGGACTCTCTGGCGGCGGCGGGCAAGGTGCAGAGCATGGCAGCTTGAGCGGGGCCGATGGGCTGAAAGCAAGGAGGCAAGCATGGCAGATTCCCAATCTCAAGATACCGCCGCAGGGCCCCATTGTTTGCATGTCGTCGGGATCGGACGCAGCGGCGTAGGCTATATCGACGGCCTGCTTCGGACGGGCGAGGTCGAAGATCTCTTGGGCAACGAAGGTGCGGGTGTCGCAGCGTTGGCCATCGACGTGGGAGAGGATGACCTTCTTCGTGCCGAGGGCTATGCGGACGCACTGAGCGATCGTATGGCAGAGCAGGGCATTCCCGCCGACCGCTTCAATTACCAGTCGATATCCCTAGATGCGCCGGATGCCGAGACGCTGGTAGCGGCAGCCGGCAACGGCAAGTCGTACCTTCCCAAGAACGTCAAGGCACCGGCGGCCGGCGATCATATGTCGCGGGCGGTGGCCAAGGCGGTCTACGCCCACGCCTCTTCGGGCGTACTCGGCGACGCTCTTTCGAACTTCGCCGCGCAAGTGCAGGCGACGGGGCTGCCGTCGCGGGTCATGGTGTGCTTCAACCTCGCCGGAGGCACGGGCAGCGGCATGGCCCCCGATCTCGCCCGCGACCTGGCGGCCAAGCTGGGAGGCGATGTCCCCATCATCGGCGTCGGGCAGATGCCCCACAGCGGCGACGGCGACGCGCCGGCAAGCCTCTACGCCAGCCTGAGCGAGTTCGCGTGCATGACCGATGACGCGAAGAACGCCGAGGCGACGAAGGGCGACGAGGGTTACGGCAACCCCTTCAACGGCGGCTTCTTCGTGGTCAACACGGAACATTCCTGGCAGCGGCTGACCTCTTACACGACCACCGGCGAGCCGGGGATTCGGGACCGCATCCGCCAGGAGGTGGTGAGCAAGTTCTCTCAGGATTCGTTCATGCGCTTCGCCATGCGCGATACCGACGGCGCGCTCAATCAGGCTTTGGCCGCCGCTGGATTGATGGGCGCCGGGAGCGTGGCCGGTCAGCCGAACAGCTGGGTGCTTTACAATCTGGCCAAGTTCACGCATCCGGGCGTGCAGGTTCTGCCGGGCGAAGCAATCAGCAAGTGGCACAGTGTGACCGACCAGTGGGTCGGCTATCTCGACAGGTACTCCGGCCTGGGCGGGGATTTCCGCGCGACCTGTGCGGTCGTTCATGTGCACTCCCCACGAACGATCGGCTTCGAGCGGCTAAACGCTGCGATCGAGAACAAGCTCGCGGAGAATTTCGTGAAGTCCGGCGATGCGTCGGACATTCAGATCGCCAACCACGAGTTCTTCGATCACCTCACGGCCTACGCGGACATCGTGCTGCCGGGACTGTCGGCCTCCGACCTGACGGCCTGCGGGGCGGCCCAGGCGGCTTACGAGTCGCTGGGGGCGGCGGAGAAGAAGGCGTGCCACTCCTGGCTCCTGGAGAAGGGCGTCGTGCTGTCGGCGTAAGCAGACCGAAACCGGCAGAGACAAAGTTCGGGCGGTCGCACCAGCGGCCGCCCGAATTTTCTTCGGCATCATTCACGGATTCGACTGTCGCCACGGGTTCGAGCGTCCTCACTGACGCGCTCGGTGACCGGGCTAATGGTGAGCGCACTCTCCGACCACGCCCCTTTCACACGTCGTCATGCCCGCACTTGTTGCGGGCATCCACGCTCTTTGTCCCTGCCGCACGAAAAACTCGTGGATGGCCGGGACAATTGATGTCGCGCCCCCGACCTTACGGCGCGGGCGGCCCCCGCCAAGAAGAGTGGGGGGGCGCGC
>JAPPHR010000131.1:0-17006 GCA_028820995.1 Rhodospirillales bacterium | reverse complement strand
CCGCACGCCCCCAATTGGTGGGGGCCACCCCCGCTTTTTCCCCCCCCCCCAAAAAAAACGCGTGGTGGCCCCCAAAATTTTTTCCCCCCCCCCCCCGGGGGGGGGGGGGGCGACCCCGGCCATGACGAGTGGGGGGCGGCGCAGTTGGACCGAGTCTTCTTGAACAGGACCGTGGCGGCGCGAAGATGGGTCCTCCTTCAGTCGCCCCACATCAACAGGTCTTGCAGCTCCCGCCAGCCGGTGGGGGGCGGCGTCCGGCGCTCGGCGTCGGCGGCGACCTGGAATTGCTCGCACTCGATCGCCTTGTTGCTGTTGTAGGCGCCGAGGATCAGGCACTGAATCAGGTCGTCAGGCTGATTTTCCAGGAACATCTCGGCGCCGCAGGCATAGTTCATCTGAATCGTCCACTTGCTGCGCGAGACCCTCACATAGGTGTGGATGACGATTTCGGTCCATGTGACCCTGACCCGCTTGATCTGGTTGTCGATGTACATGGCGGTTCCTTCCGTTCCCGGGGCGTTTGCCGAAACCGAGGATGCGGCTCTTGCCCCGGCGCTTCCTGACTTTGAACCCCGCGCAGTGCAGATACGGAAATTGACGAAGGGTCTACGATGGTTGCCGCCCGCTCAGCCCGGTCCGACAGGACACCCCGATCGAACTGCCCAAGACCCGAGGGTTGGCGTGCCAACCCTCAGGCAAATGAGCCGAGATTTCTTCCGGACCGGTGGTCCGACATCGCGGGCAACTCCGGCCGCCACAATACGAACGTTCGAACCCGACCGCTCGTCCGGGGGCAGGCAAAGTACGACCGCCTGCCCCCCGTCAGAGTGGATCCGGTGTGCCGCAGTCGGCCTATCCGGATTCCTCGGACTTGGTCAACACGCCCGCCAGCCTGCCGGACGCGTACCCGAACCCCGCACCGATGATCATCGATACCCAGACCACGAACAAGGCGTTGTCCAGGCTCAGCGAGAGCAGGTTGTCCAAGGACAGCTTGTCCGGCGTCTGCAGGAGGAACGCGAAGGTACAGGCATAGCCGTAGGTCGTTCCGGGTATCGAGGAGAGGGCTTTGACATGAGCGGCAAGGATGTAGCCGCCCACGGTCACAGCCACCACGATTCCGGCCCACACCGGGAGTGTGATCGAGCCCGCCGCTGGGATTGCAAGAATGACGATGGCGGCAATCCAGGCGGCTAGCACCCCGAAGACGTTGGAGGACACGGTGCTCTTGAGCGCTTCTTCGTTTCCGCCCGAATGGAAGAAACAGGCCCACGCTACGAAAGCGGCCCAAATCAGAATTGGCCCCACGAACAGGAAAAACCATGTCGCGACGCCGGCAAGCACGCCGACGCTGACGAAGAGAGCGAAGAGAGTTGTCATGAGATTGTCCCCTTGTGACAGGTCGCGGAGTTAGCAAGGTCGCTCTCCGCGCCCGGCAGCGGAGCGCATCCAGCCCTGCCGGCCTTCGCGCCTGCCCACCGCGGGCGGGGTATTTCACGCATATGCACAAGCTTGACGCGGGCCATCCAGCCGACGCCAAGCGTCATTCTTTTCGAATGTCGATGAGTCCGCCTCGGACTTCTTTGCCCGCCACGCTGCGGCCTATCAACCTGCCAGCCTCTTAACCGTTCTTTGCCGGCGAAGCACGCTTCGCGCGGATTCCAGGCAGGACATTTAGCTTAGGGGGGCGTCTGTGCCACGTCAAGCCGAGTCTGGGGGAAGCGATGCTGCGGCGGGGGCACAGGGCCTTCCCCATTTGCCGCGCCGCCATTCCAGACCGGTGAGGGCTGCGGCGCCGCTGCCGAAAGGTGGCGAGGCCGGCCGTGCGTCGCGCTCACCGCCACTGGCCGCGTGCGGACGTATGTCATCCATTAAGGAATATCATGCTTTATTTGGTCTCTTTACGAAACGAAAAACATCATAGTACACTTGATCCGACAGGGGTGTGCCCGCGATTTGGCGAGTGGCGAGGTTGTGGAGAATAGTCATGGCCTCACATTCATCCGGCGAAGAGCCGTGGCGTGTCGGCATTCTCTTTTCCCAGACCGGCGCAACAGCGATCATTGAGGAAAGCCAGCTCAAGGGAACGCTGCTGGCTATCGACGAGATCAATGCAGGCGGCGGCATCAACGACCGGGAACTCGTTCCCATCGTCTACGATCCGCAGTCCGACGACCAGCGCTTTGCGCTCCTCGCCGAGAAGCTGCTGATCGAAGACGGTGTGACGACGATATTCGGCTGCTATCGGTCCAGCAGCCGCAAGGCGGTGCTGCCAATTGTCGAGCGGCGCAACGGCCTGCTCTGGTACCCGACGCTCTACGAAGGCTTCGAGTATTCGCCCAACATCATCTATACCGGCGCATCCCCCAACCAGAATGCAGTGGTTCTCGCCGACTATCTGCTGCGGGAATACGGCGCGCGCTTCTATTTCGTGGGATCGAACTACGTTTATCCGCACGAATCGAACCGCATCATGCGCAACCTCGTACAGCATAACGGTGGCGAGGTTGTGGGAGAACGCTATGTCGACATTTCGGCTGGCAGGCAGCAGTTCAAGCCGATAATCCATGACATCAAGAGGATGCAACCCGATGTCGTGTTTTCGACCGTGGTGGGTGACGCCACGGTCCATCTCTATCAGGAGTTCTTCGACGCCGGGTTCGACCCCAAGATCTTGCCGATCGCCAGCCTGACGACGAGCGAAGCCGAGGTGCGCCGCATGGGCGCCGATGTCGCCGAGGGCAGCCTCGCGGCCGCGCCCTACTTCGAAACCGTGAAGACCGCGTGCAACAAGGCATTCGTCTCCCGGTTCAAGCGGCGGTTCGGGGATGAGGAATCCACCAACATGTGCCTGGAGGCTGCATATTTTCAGGTCCAGCTCTTCGCCAAGGCGCTGGCCGATGCGGACCAGATGGACACCGATCTGCTGCGCTCCCTGGTGTTGGGCAGCGAATGCGAGGCGCCGCAGGGCACGATCAAGATTAACGAGTCGTGCAACCACACGGATCTCTTCACGCGGGTGGGCCGCGTCGACGGCACGGGGCGCTTCCAGATCGTGCAGGAATCGAAGACGGCAGTCACAGCAGACCCGTATCTCGTCTATTACGGCTGCGGTTGCCCCGCCGCCTTCCATTGAGCGGACGATGAACCAGCGCAAGAGCGTCGAGCACCCGCCGGGCCCTGCGTGCAAGAGAATGCTGCATGGCCTCGATAATCTGAACGCCGTCGTCATACACCCCGACGATGCCGATGCCGCCACCGTGCTGCGCGAGCTGCGCCGGGCGGGTTTGATCGCCCGTCTGGTCTGGCCGCCGCCGGCCAGGCTGCCCGACGACGTGGACATGCTGCTGTGCATTCTCGACGCCGACGTTCGCAACCTGCTCCGCGCCGACAGCGTTGCAGACATGCCGGCGATTGTCGGGATCGCCGACGGTCGGTCGCCCGAGACGCCGGTCGTCGTTCGCGACAGCATGGCGTCCGCGCTTCTGTTCAAACCCGTCTCGCCGGAACAGGTCGTTCTCTCGGCCTTTGCCGCGCGTCAAATCCACCAGTACCAGACGCGCCTGTTGAGGCGCATCGACAAGCTGGACGAAACGCTGCGCTCGATCAGGGACGTGGAGCGCGCCAAGGTGCTGCTGATGCAGTCACGGCAAATCGGCGAGCATGAGGCCTATCACTTCATGCGCCGCCGGGCGATGGAGAAACGCGTCCCGATCAGCCGTGTCGCGTCGACCATTATTGATGCAAGTGAAATATTGGACTAGGTTTAAAGCATTGTCCGCGAACGCTTGTTCGCGGCCCTCACGCGGCAACGGTGCCGTGAATTTTGCGGGGCAGGTGTGCCCCCACGAAGACCGAGCCGCGCCACGGCACGTGCGTCGCGCCGGTTGATTCCCGTGAGCGCAGCCGAGCCTGCGTCGTCCGTGCGCCGCAGCATCGCGTGCCCAACCCGACGTCAGGGCGGAGATCCAACATGCGATCGACCGTCATCCGTTGGATTGCGAACCGTTCGGACGAGGTCAAGTTGCCAGAGGCGCATCGACCCGTCATTCTGAAGGAGCAAGACCGGCACCGCGCTGTGTTCGACTCTAAAAGTCCCGGTAGAGGAGTAAGCCATGCCAAAGTCAATCATAACGGTGGACATGAACAAGGCGCCGCGAGATCAGGACCCGCTGCCGCACAATCGCTGGCATCCCGATATCCCGAACGTAGCCAGCGTGAAGCCGGGAGAAGAGTTCCGCGTCGAGACCATGGATTGGACGGGCGGGCAGATCAAGAACGACGACAGCGCGAACGACATTCGCGACTGTGACCTGACCCCGTGCCACCATCTGTTCGGGCCGATCGAGGTTCAGGGTGCCGAGCCGGGCGATATCCTGGTCGTCGACATTCTCGACATCGGCGCCCACAGGGGCGACGAGTGGGGCTATACGGGCATCTTCTCGACCGAGAACGGCGGCGGCTTTCTGACCGACGTCTACCCCGAGGCGCGCAAGGCGATCTGGGATTTCCACGGCATCTACGCGACGTCGCGGCACATCCCCGGGGTCCGCTTCGCGGGCATCACCCATCCCGGGCTGATCGGATGCGCCCCGTCCCATAGCCTGCTCGCGGAGTGGAACCGCCGCGAGGCCGAGCTCATCGCCACGGACCCTGATCGCGTGCCGCCGCTCGCGCTGCCGCCGCTGGAGACCGGCATCATGCTCGGCAGCATGTCCGGCGCGGAATTGTCGAAGGCCGCCCAGGAGGCCGCGCGCACCATCCCGCCGCGCGAGCATGGGGGCAACTGCGACATCAAGAACATCTCACGGGGCTCGCGAATCTACTTTCCGGTCTACGTCCCCGGCGCCAAGCTCTCCATGGGCGACTATCACTTCTCCCAGGGGGACGGCGAAATCACCTTCTGCGGCGCGATCGAGATGGCAGGCTGGATGGACCTCCATGTCGACCTGATCAAGGGCGGGTGCGAGCGGTACGGGATCGAGCAGGCCATGTTCAAGGTCAGCCCGGTCGACCCGCAATACAGCGATTGCCTGGTCTTCGAAGGCATCGGTGTGGGCGAGGACGGCAAGCAGTACTACAACGACGTGACGATCGCCTACCGCCGGGCCTGCCTGAACGCCATCGAGTATCTGAAGAACTTCGGCTACTCGGGCGAGCAGGCCTACACGATCCTGAGCTGCGCTCCGGTCGAGGGGCGTGTCGGCGGCGTGGTCGACATTCCCAATGCCTGCGTCTCCATCGCGATCCCGTGCGAGATGTTCGAGTTCGACATCAAGCCCAACGCGCAGGGGCCGCGCAAGGTGGTGGATTCGAGCGCAGCCGACCTCGCGCGCTGCACCTGATCGCCGCGATTGCCGTCGGGCGGCGACGGAGAAGCGCCGCCCGACAGCGTGTGCGCCCCAGGCTCTGCCGACCATGAAGGGACGTCGCAGTCATGCCGCTCTACGACTATGACTGTGGGGCCTGCGGCCCGTTTCGCGACTGGGCCGCGATGGCGGACTACGCGGAACCTCAGCCCTGTCCGCAATGCAGCGGCCTCGCGGCGCGCAGCGTCTCAGCGCCCCATTGCCGGACCGGCGGCGGCGCGCAGCGCTACAAGGCCGAAGCCTTCAACGAGCGAAGCGCCAACGAGCCCAAGACGGTGAGCCATGTCGGCGGGTTCGGCAAGCATGGCAATCGGGACGGTCATCGCCATCACGACCATGCGCGCTCCACGCTGAAGAAGAACAATCGTCCCTGGATGATCGGTCATTAGCCTGCCCGGCATCGGGCGGCCGGGGGACGGTTCAGTGTCGCGGCCCTTGATCGTGGCTCAGCAGCAGGCGTTCGACGCGCCCGCCCTTCATCACGTGGCGCTTGAGGATCTCGTCGATATCCGCCTCGTCCCGGTAGGTGTACCAGACGCCTTCCGGATAGATGACCATGGTCGGCCCCAGCTCGCAGCGATTGAGGCAGCCCGCGTGGTTGATGCGGATGCGCGGCAGGCCGAGCGCCATCGAGCGGCGGCACATGTAGTCGCAGAGCTGGCGCGAACCCTTGAGCGAGCAACAGCCGCGCTTGTGCGTGGGCGGGCGTTCGTTGACGCAGCAGAAGATGTGGACGTCGTAGAACAGCGCCTCTTCCTGCGCCTGCTCGACGGCCTCGCTGACCGTCGGCGTCATGGTAATGACGGTGGGCCCACTGCTCACGCCTGTCACCTCCCGTGCCAGACTGCAGCACACTAAATTGCGCTGATTTCTACAAGCTAAACCTATATTGTTAATTGTCCGAAATATCAAGAAATTCGGTTGTGATATCGAGCAATTCTAGTGTGATAAACTTTAGATTCGGATGACAAGAATCGGACGTCTCCTATTCCTCCGATTGCGGGGAGAAGTGGCCCAGCGGCACCGGATTCCGTACCCCGGCACCGCGTGCGAGGCCAGCTAAGGGATTGTTGGACATGCGCAACCGATTGGACCGCGAATCGAGCCCTTATCTGTTGGAACACAGCGCCAATCCGGTCCATTGGCAGCCCTGGGACGAGGCCGCGCTGACGGAAGCGCGCGAGCGCATGACGCCGATACTGCTCTCGGTGGGATACTCGGCCTGCCACTGGTGCCACGTGATGGCGCAGGAAAGTTTCGAGGACCCGGAGACTGCGGCGCTGATGAACCGGCTGTTCGTGAATATCAAGGTCGACCGCGAGGAGCGGCCGGATATCGACAGCCTCTATCAGAATGCGCTTGCCGGGCTGGGCGAGCAGCGGGGCTGGCCGCTCACCATGTTCCTCACGCCGGACGGCCAGCCCTATGGCGGGGGCACGTACTTCCCGCCCGAGCCCGGCTTCGGCAGGCCGGCGTTCCGCGACATGCTGCAGCGCATGGCCGACGCCTATGCCGACACGCCCGACGAGGTGGCGCGCACCGCCACGCGGCTCATCGACGCGCTCAAGAACGAGGCGCGGGGCGCGCCGGGCGATGCCATCACGATGGCCCTGTTGAACCACGTCGCCGGTCAGACCCTGGACGGCGTGGACCGCGTCTACGGCGGATTCGGCCAGAACGCCAAGTTCCCGTTTCCGATGGCGCTCGAGCTCCTGTGGCGGGCCCATCTGCGCGTCGGCCACGGCTCCTACCGCGACGCGGTCATGCTTACGCTGGAGCAGATGTGCCTGGGCGGCATCTACGATCACCTGGGCGGCGGCTTCTGCCGCTACACGGTGGACGACGCCTGGTCGGTCCCGCACTTCGAGAAGATGCTCTACGACAACGCGCTCCTCGTCGATTTCCTGACGCTGGTCTGGAGGGGCAACCGCCAAGCCCTGTTCGCGGACCGGGTCGATGCCACGATCGGCTTCCTGCTGCGCGACATGGCGGTCGACGGCGGCGCCTTCGCGGCGAGCCTGGCGGCCGACAGCGAGGGGCACGGCAACGTGCCGGCCGGCGAGGGCAGCTTCTACGTCTGGGAAGAGTCCGAGATCGACGCGGTGCTCGGCGCCGAGGCAAACGTCTTCAAGGACACCTACGACGTCACTGCCGGCGGCAACTGGGAAGGATGGAACATCCTGAAGCGCGACCGCGCCCCCTCACCCGGCGATCAGGCCGCCGAAGACGCGCTCGCGCAGATGAGAGAGACGTTGCACCTCGCACGCGAGGCGCGCCCCAGGCCCCTGCGGGACGACAAGGTTCTGGCGGACTGGAACGGCCTCGCGATCGCGGCGCTGGCCCACGCCGGCCGCGTCTTCGGGCGCGAGGACTGGCTCGACGCGGCAGTCCGCGCTTTCGTCTTCGTCACGGAAAACCTTCAGCGCGACGGCACTCTCCATCACAGCGTTCGCGACGGCCGGCTCTCCGACACCGCGCTTCTGGACGATCACGCGCAGATGGCGCGCGCGGCGCTCTCCCTCTTCGAAGCCACGGCGGAGCCGGGCTACGTGGAACGGGCCGAGGCGTGGGTCGCGGTGGCCGATGAGCGTTTCTGGGACCGGGACAACGGTGGCTACTTCCTTGGCTTGGGCGACGATGCCGCGGAGGCGATCCCCCGGGTCAAGTCGGCGCGCGAGACGGCGGTTCCCTCGGGCAACGGCACCATGGTCGGCGTCCTCGCCCGCCTCCATGCCCTGACGGGGCGCGAGGCCTATCGCGAGCGCGCGGCCGCCACGGTCGAGGCCTTCAGCGCCGATATCTCGGTGCACTTCTTCGCGCTGGCGACGCTGATCAACAACAGCGAGCTGCTGAGCGGGCTGGTCAACGTGGTGGTCGCCGGCGAGCCTGGCGCGGCGGACACGCAAGCCTTGCTGCGCGCCGCCCATGAGGCGGCCGCGCCCAATATCCTTGCGATCGCGGTTCCGCCGGATGCCGGACTGCCGGCGTCGCACCCGGCGGCCGGGAAGGGCCCTGTCGATAACAAGGCCGCGGCCTATATCTGTATGGGAAATACCTGCCAGCTTCCGGTGATCGAGGCTTCCGCTCTTCGCGAAAGCCTCGATCCCGAAAATCTTGCTGTCAGTTGATCTTGGTCAGGCTTGGGCGAGCAGGTTGTCGACGCTGCTCACGTCGTGATCCAGGATGCTCTTCTCGACGTTTACCGTGGTGACGGTTCCGTCGTCGACGATCATCGAGTAGCGCTCCGAGCGCTCGCCACAGCCGAAGTCCCCGAGATCGACCGTCAACCCCAGAGCCCGCGTGAGGCTGCAGTCGTGGTCGGCCACCATCTGCACCGTGTCACCCGCGTCGTGGGCATCGCCCCAGGCCTTCATGACGAAGGGATCGTTCACCGATATGCAGGCGATGGCGTCGATACCCTTCGCCTTGAGAGCGTCGGCCTTGGCGACGTAGCCCGGCAAGTGCTGGGCCGAACAGACCGGGGTGAAGGCGCCCGGCAAGCCGAACACCGCCACCCGCTTGCCGGCGAACAAGTCGTCGGTGCTGAGCTTCGACGGCCCCTCGGGACCCATCACCATCAGCGAGGCCGCGGGCATTCTATCGCCCACATTTATCGCCATGCTCTACCTCTTCTCTTGCCCGACCGGACTTCCCGCCAGGCTTCGTTGACGGCTTCCCGAGATCATGGCCCTCGTGCAAATCGATCGAAGACTCTGGCGGTATGGTCAACCTCGCCGCCCATGGGCCGCCGCCCGGCGCTCCGCTCCCTTGCGCATCAGCTGCCGGGCACCACGCAGCTGGCGAGGCCGGCCGCGAACTCCTCGCGGTTTAGGTTCCGGCCGATGACGACAAACTCGGTGCACTTCTTCTCGTCCGGCTTCCACGGGCGATCGGGCTTCATCGCCGTCAGCATCCTGACGCTCTGAAACACCACACGCTCCTTGAACCCCTGGGCGTAGAAGATGCCCTTGCTGCGGAACAGGTCCTCGCCGCGCTCCTGCAGCAGCGGCGTCAGCCACAGCATGAAGCGGTTGATGTCGATGGGCCGCTCCTCGCGCAGGAAGAACGAGGTCACGGCATCGTCGTGCTCGTGCTCGAGATCGTCCAGAAACGTGGGATCCACCTCGAGCTTGGCATCGAGATCGAAGGCGCCGACGCCGAACACCTTGTCGAGATCGATGGTGCTGTGCTCGGTGCGGTGAATCTTGGCGAAGGGGTTGAGCGTCCTGATCCGCCGCTCGACGTCCTCGGCCTTCTCCTTCGAGACCAGGTCCATCTTGTTGAGCAGGATGATGTCGGCAAAGGCGATCTGCTCCTGCGCCTCCTCGCTCTGCTCCAGATTGGTCTCCAGATTGACCGCATCGGCCAGCGTCACGAAGGAATCGAGACGGGTGTCCGACTTGATCTCGTCGGCGATGAAGAAGGTCGACGCCACGGGCGCCGGATCGGCAAGCCCCGTGGTCTCGATCAGGATCGCGTCGAGGTCCGCCCGGTCCTTGAGCTTGGCCAAGGTGTCCACGAGATCGCCCCGCACGGTGCAGCAGAGGCAGCCGTTGTTGAACTCGACCAGGTCCTCCTGGTCGTCCGTCAGCACCAGCTGGCCGTCGACGCTGATCTCGCCGAACTCGTTGATGATGACGGCGATCTTGTGCCCGTGCTGCTCGCCCAGGATACGATTCACAAGCGTCGTCTTGCCCGACCCCAGAAAGCCGGTCACCACGGTTACCGGGACGCGGCCGTCAGAGCCGGACTCGGGCGAGGATCCTATGGGCATGGTTGTTTCCTTCGATCTTGTCCGATGCACTTCCGCGCTTCCGCCCCAAAGCACACCGCCTCACTCACCAACTCGCTCTGCCGTCCCCCGGCGGCGCCGGCACAAAGCCGGGCCGCCGGGGGTGACAGGATAGATACCGGGTCGCGCCGCTACGGCGTTGGCACGACGGTCCTGGTCATCATGGCGATGCCTTCCTCCAGGATCTCCTTGCGGGTCGCCGGCGGAAGCGTGTCGCCCCTCATCTGGTCATAGGGAACGACCACCCAGCAGGCGCAGCCCCACAGGCACTCGCCCGCCATGCCGTCGAAGCGGATCGCAGGCTCCGACATCATCACGCCCAGGTCGAGCAGCCACGAATGCTCCAGCAGCTTCTCTTCCCAGCCGAGCTTGTCGTACTCCTCGCGGCTCTTCCAGAACACGTCGAGATCGGTCTTCGCCATCCCCGGCAACAGGATGTCCGCGTAGGACGTGAGATGGTCGAAGAACTCGTGGTTCGCGATCTGGATCGTCGAATCGTCGCCCGGCACCAGGAACCGGTCGGCAACCTTCGCCTGCAGCGCCGCATCGATCTTCTCGAACCCGATCTCGCGCGGCGCATGCACGTGCATCTCCGCGTAGTCGGTCCGGAAGTTCTCGCTCACGCCCGAGAAGTTGTCGAGGTGATCGACCCACTGCTGCATCACGTCGTGCCACTTGCTGAGCGCCTCGCCCGGCAGAACCTGCACACCCGGATGGGTGAACTTCGCCAGGTTGTAAAGCGTCCAGTTGCGCGACTTGCCGCTCACCGTCTCGTGCGGCGCACCGGTGAAGCCCGCAGGACGCAGCGCCCGGAACAGCACCCGCCCATGATCCTGCGCCGCGAAGCGCATGAACGAATCCTGGGCGAACTTGTTCACCACTTCCTGCCGGATCCTGTCGCGCACCCCCTTCTCACCGGTCTCGGTGTAGGACGTGAGACGCTGCCAGGAATGCTCAAGGTTCACCGCCATGAACCCGCCCGTGAACGGGTTGCGGTAGAGATCGCCCCAGACCGCACAGACGCCGGCGTTCTTGTCGTCGTCCAGCATGCAGTCGATCTCGTTCAGCGTCGGGAACAGGTTCGGGCCGACGTCGCCGTCGCCGCTGCTCGGCAGCTGACCCACCCCGATCACAGGGATGCGGCGCCCCAGCTTCACGCTCGACAGATGGCGGGCGAGATCGACCACCATGCCGCTCCCCGTGCCGCCGGCCAGGCTGCAGCACACCAGCACAAGCGAGGGAATCTCGGCTTCCTCGACATGGGCGGCAAAGTCGCTGAGCGCCTGGTCCATCACCCGGTCGTCGTCGTAGTAGGCCTTGGCGTAGATCGCCTTGGCCACCGCACGCGGCAGATGATCGCCGGTCGCGGGCAGCTGGATGTTCGACGGCAGCCACGGCTCGTAGTTCGGGTTCCAGTAGTAGCGCGGGAACTCAAGCTTCAGGAACTCGCGCATCCGCCGCAGCGTCCCGAACAGGTCCTTGCGCTCCGGAACCTCCAGCGCAATCTTCTGGAAGTGGAAGCGCTCCCGCGGGATGCCCCGCTCCTCAAGCCGGTCGCCGAAGGCGTCGGCATAGTCGGCGCACTGGATCATGTCGTCTTCGCCGACATCGACGATGAGCGCAGCAAAGCGGGCCTTCGGATCTTCCAGAAGATCCTCCACCTCGCCGGTCCGCAGCAGGCCGTCGACATAGCCCGCCCCGGTGCGCCCAATCCCCACCACGTGGATGCAGTGCGGCGCCTGTTCGCCGGTCGCACTGTGATACATCGAGAGTGACATGAGCTTTCTCCTTCCCCTTATCCTGCCTCCCTCGCCCCCCTCAATGGATTGAGGCGGGCCGGGCGGGCTTCAGCACCTGCCAATGAAACCTGTGTCTTCGTCGAGAAACCCGAGATCCCTCAACACATGCGCGGCCGACGTCGAACGCTCGTCGGTCACGTAAACCCGGTAGTCCTCGACGAACAATCCGGGGTTCTTGTCGATGATCCCCTGTTCGATCAACTCGACTCCCTTCTCGAGGTTCGCCCGCGTCAGCTTGTCCTTCCACAGCGGGTTCTCGATATAGATCGCCTCGTCGTCGCACCCGGTCACCGTCAGCGTTTTGCCCCCGGCCACCGTCGGAACCTCGACACCGTTCTCGTACCTCTTCTTCACCTCGGACCAGTCAAGCGGCATGGCGAACCCTCCGCATCGCAACGAGACCCTGGCTAGTCGTCCGCATGGCCCGGCCTACTCCGCTGCCGCAGCCCGGGAGGTGTCCTCCGGGCCGCGGATCTCCTCGTAGGGAACCACAACCCAGCAGGCGCACCCCCACAGGCACTCGCCCGCCATGCCGTCGAAGCGGATCGCCGGCTCGCACAGCATCACCCCGAGATCCACAAGCCAGGAGTGGTCCGCAAGCTTCCCCTCCCAGTCCAGCGTGTCGTAAACCTCGCGCGAGTCGAAGAAGAGGTCGAGATCAGACTTCGAGATGCACGGCAGGATGAACTGCACGGACTCCGCGCTCGCATCCTCCGATGCCGCCACCTCCGGTTCGGCCACCGTGGAGAACGCAGCCCCCAAAGCCTTGGCCACCGCGCTCACATTCTCGTCTTCGGGGTTCTTCGCCCGCACCTCGATGAACTCGGGCTGGTAGCTCGAACGAATGCCGAGGCGCGCGGGCAGGCCCTCAACCCCCTCGGCGCCGCCGCCGACGTCCGCGAAACTCAGCACGTGCGCCCACTTCGAGCCGTACTGCGTCCGCGCGGCTGCGTGCTGGGTGGGCGGTGCGCCCACCCAGTTCAGAAGCCGCAGCGTCTCCCACAGGTCCGTGCCGCCGCCCCGCGTCAGGAACGACGCAAGCTCGCGGTTGACGCGGTCGTGCGTGGCCCCCAGATCGCCCGTCGCCTGCCACACGTGCTCCTGCGGCACCGTCATGAACCCGCCGGTAAACGGATTGCGGTAGAGGTCGCCCCAGACCGTGATCACACCCTCGTTCTTGGCGTTGTCGCCCATGCAATCCAGCTCGTTCAGAACCGGGAACAGGTGGCTGCCGCGGTGCGCCTCGGAATCGCCCTCGCAGGGCGCAATCCCGATCCCCACAACCAGGTTGCGCCGCCCAAAGCAGACGTTGGAGAGATGGCGCGTCAGATCCACCATCATCCCGCTGCCGGTGCCGCCGCCCAGGCCGAAGACGACACAGACCACCGACTGCGCCGCAGACGCGTCAACGCTCGCCGCAAACCGCCTGAGCGCCCCTTCCATGGCGCGCTCGCCGTCGTAGTAGGCCCGGCCGTAGATCGCCTTCGCCGCAGAGCGCGAAATCGGCTCGCCCGCCTCCGGCAGCTGGATGTTCGACGGCAGCCACGGCTCGTAGTTCGGGTTCCAGTAGTAGCGCGGAAACTCCAGCTTCAGGAACTCACGGTAACGCCTCAGCGAGGCGAAGAGCTCCTTCCGAGACGGCACCTCCAGCGCCACCGTCTCCACCTGCGAGCGGTCGGCCGGGAACCTGCCTGCCGCCGCGCGAACCGCGCCCAGGTCCTGATCGCCGATGTCGACAGCCAGCGCCGTAAAGCGCGAGGCCTCGTCCGACAGGAAGTCGTCCGGCGCATCGTTCAGCACCTGCGCAACCACGTTCGCGCCCGCCCGGCCGATCCCGATCACGTGCACCGAAAACGGCATCGTCTGCTCTTCGCCGATCCGGTGAATGCCGCGCTTCAAAGCATCGATCTTCCGACGAGCCAATCGCTCGTCCATCGTCGGCGCCGCGCTTCCCTCGGCACTCTTCGTGTCGCTTGCAGCCATAGCCTCAATCTCCGTCACGCGGGACTTTCACGCACATCTGAAGGAGCAGCGCGGGCCTTCCGGCCGACGCCAGCTTCCACTCTTTTACGAAATTCGACGAGTCCACCCCGGACTTCACTTGCCCGCCACACTGCAGGCTATGACTCTGCCAAGACACTTGCCGCTCTTCGCCGGCAAACGATCTATCGCCGCCAAACCAAGGCAGTTGGCGGAGTTTATGGGGTCGTCAGGGCCGCTGTCAAGCCGTGTTTGCGGCGTGCCGTCAGCCGCTACGGTAAATATAGCTGTACGCGTTAATGGCCGGCACGCCGCCGAGATGCGCATAAAGAACCCTCGATCCGGCGGGGAAGTAACCTTGCCTCACGAGGTCGATCATGCCCTGCAGCGATTTCCCCTCGTAGACCGGGTCCGTCATCATTCCTTCCAGGCGCGCAGCGAGGCGGATGGCCTCGTTGGTCTCCGCCGAGGGTACGCCATAGTTGGGATAGGCGTAGTCCTCCAGCAGAACGAGGTCGTCGTCGGTGACGGTGCGGCCGAGCTCCACGAGGTCCGCCGTGTTGCGGGCAATGTCCATCACCTGGGCACGGGTCTGGTCCGGCGTCGCCGACGCGTCGATTCCAACGACCCTGTCGGCGCGCCCGTCCTTGGCGAAGCCCACCAGCATGCCGGCGTGGGTCGAGCCGGTGACGGTGCAGACCACGAAATAATCGAACTTGAAGCCGAGCTCGTGCTCCTGCGCCCGCACCTCTTCGGCGAAGCCGACGTAGCCGAGACCGCCGAACTTGTGAACCGAAGCGCCGGCCGGGATGGGATAGGGCTTGCCGCCCCTCGCCTTCACATCCTCGATCGCCCGCACCCAGCTCTCCCGGATGCCGATATCGAACCCGTCGTTGACCAGTTCGATCTCCGCCCCCATCACGCGGCTCATCAGGATGTTCCCGACCCGGTCGTAGACGGCGTCCTCGAACGGCACCCAGCTCTCCTGCACGAGACGGCACTTCATGCCGAGCTTGGCAGCGACGGCCGCGACCTGCCGCGTGTGGTTGGACTGGACCCCGCCGATGGTAACGAGCGTATCGGCGTTGGACGCGATGGCGTCGGGCACAATGTATTCGAGCTTGCGAACCTTGTTGCCGCCGAAGGCGAGACCCGAATTGCAGTCGTCACGCTTGGCATAGAGTTCGACCGCGCCGCCAAGGTGCTCGGACAGCCGATCCAGATTCTCGATCGGAGTCGGACCGAAGGTCAGCGGATAGCGTTCGAATTTCTCCAGCATTCGGTTCCCTGACTCCCGTACGGGGAAATCGCGGCACAATCCCAGCACAACCGGCCTCGCCGCGTCCAGCGTTGGAAGCGCGCAGAGCGGCACCGTTCCCCGCGGCAGGGAATCGACTATGCTGGCCAAGCAGCATCCCAGGGGGTTGCAGCGGTGCGCGGGCCAGCGCGTCGCTCTCCCCCACGTCCTGTCCGTCGCACATGCATCGGTCGAGCACGGAATTTTGAGAGCGGCCATGCGTTGAAACAGGGCGTTGCAGGGAACACTTGAATGACAGCTTGGCGCAGAACCGGGCCATGAGAGAGCCAGCGTAGAGGCTGAGACCGTGCCGGATCGGGAGAGCGACAGACTGAGCGGGCGTGTGCGCCGCTATGCGCGGGTCGGCACGTCAGTCGGCGGTGTCGCGGCGCGCATGGCCGGCCAGCGCTATCTCGGCCTGCCTGCCGATCGGGAGCGCAATGCCGCCGAGCTGAGGCGCGCGCTCGGCGGCCTCAAGGGGCCGTTGATGAAGGTCGCGCAGCTGCTCGCGACGGTCCCCGGCGGCCTGCCCGAGGAATACGCGGACGAGCTTGGCGCCCTCCAGTCTCAGGCGCCGCCGATGGGCTGGGGCTTCGTCAAGCGGCGCATGGCCGCGGAGCTCGGCCCCGAGTGGCGCGCGGCCTTCGCCGCGTTCGAGACGGAGGCGGCGGCGGCGGCTTCCCTCGGCCAGGTGCACCGCGCCACGAGTCACGACGGCACGCAGCTCGCCTGCAAGCTGCAGTACCCGGACATGGCGTCTGCGGTGGCGGCGGACATACGCCAGCTCAAGCTCATCTTCGCGATCTATGCCCGCTACGACCGGGCCATCGACACCGGCGAGGTCCATGCCGAGATCGCGGCCCGGCTGCGCGAGGAGCTCGATTACGAGCGCGAGGCCCGCCACATGGCTCTCTACGCCGAGATGCTGGGCGACGATCCGGGCGTTCACGTGCCGGTGGTCGACGCCGCGCTCTCGACCGGGCGCCTGCTGACCATGAACTGGCTCGACGGCGCGCCGCTGCTCGATTTCAAGGAAGCCCTGCTCGAACAGCGCAACGACATCGCGCTGCACATGTTCAACGCCTGGTACGTGCCGCTCTACCGCTATGGCGTGCTGCACGGCGATCCGCATCTCGGCAACTACACCGTGCGCGAGGACGGCACGATCAACCTCCTCGACTACGGCTGCATCCGCGTGTTCGACGGCCGCTTCGTGCAGGGCATCATCGACCTCTACCACGCGGTGCGGGACGACGACCGCGACCTCGCGGTGCACGCCTACGAGACCTGGGGGTTCAGCGATCTCTCCAACGAGATGGTCGAAGCACTCAACATCTGGGCGAACTACATCTACGGACCCTTGCTCGAGGACCGCACCCGGATGATCGACGAAGCCGGAAACGCGCGCTACGGCGGCGAGATGGCGGCCAAGACGCACCGCGAGATCCGGCGCCTCGGCGGCGTCACCCCGCCCCGCGAGTTCGTGCTGATCGACCGCTCGGCCATCGGCCTCGGCTCGGTCTTCCTCCACCTCAAGGCCGAGCTCAATTGGCATCGGCTTTACGAGGACCTGATCGCGGACTTCGAAGCCGCAAAGTTGTCACGCCGGCAAGCGTCTGCGCTCGAACTCTGCGGCGTGCCCGAGGCCGCATGACAACCGCCGCGCGACCGATTCCGACGCCTACTCAACCTTCCGTGAGAACGCGCGAACCGAGCCTGTCGAGCACATTTTGAGTTGACCGGTTTATGTACCAGATGAGTTGACCGCT
>JAPPHR010000111.1 GCA_028820995.1 Rhodospirillales bacterium | reverse complement strand
AGCGCTGCGCCGCATGCAACGCAAACCGCGCTTGGTTACGGCCTTCTGGAAGCGATCTTCTCTTTGCTTCGATTGACGGGGTATTATGCGGGACTCAATAATGTGAAGCAGACGCTCTCCCGACTGACCTACTAACCCCGACAGGATAACCGCTTTCATTCCCTCAGTTTGGATACTTCTCCAGCGGTCGGAGTCATGCGCTCGCGCTCTTGAAAAACTCCAGGGTCTCCTCGACCGACGCGTCACCGTGAACGAGATGCGACAATGCCTCGACGAACGCTCGCGGGTTACGATGACCCCACACGTTCCGGCCGATGACAGCCCCTACGGCCCCGGCGTTCAAAGCGCTCCTGACCATCCTGAACAGCGCACTCTCGTCATCCAACTTGCTTCCGCCAAGCACCAGCACGGGTCGAAAACAGTTCTCCACGACGGCTTTGAAGCTGTCCTCCGATCCCGTGAACTCGGTCTTGATCAGGTCGGCTCCCAACTCCACACCGATACGGGCTGCCAGCTGCACATTCTCCGGAGTGCGGAGCTCCATGTGGGTGAAACCTCCTGGCAGCACCTCCGCCATCAAGGGCATGCCCCAGTTCTGGCACTGGCCCGCCAGGTTTGCGAGGTTGGCCAAAGTGTGCCCCTCCAACGGCGTGCCCGGAAAGCCCATGCATGCTACTGCATCCGCCCCCAGCCGCAGAGCGTCCTCAACCGAGAAGAGAAGTCTCGACTCGGGCGTTTTGCTGAGCAGCGACGCGCCTCCATCCATCCTCAAGATCACTCCCAAAGACTTCAATTCGGTGGCGTAGCGTCGAACCGCGCCCGGGTTCGCTAGGATCGCGTCGGCGCCACCTTCGGCGACCTGGGCGATGATCAGCCCGGGATCGGCCAACTCCGGATACACGTTGATACCGCCGCCATGGTCGATCGCGACGACCAAGCTCCGCCCGTCGCCGCCGAACAGGCGTCCGACCCTTCTTTCTCTCTCTAGCCCCTTGTCAAACATCCACTCTCCTCCGGCCCCGGAGATCCAGGCGGCCTCGAGCTAAGACTTCCCCCGAGCGGAGGAGGCTCGGGCGATATGACCGATCTCGCGCAGCCAGTGCTCGGTTTTTTTCATCCCTTCGTTCAATGATACGCGCGGTGCATAGTTCAGCACGCGTCGCGCCTTCGAAATGTCAAATATGCCGGATTGCGTCCAACAGCGGACTTCGATACGGGTCAGTCTCGGCGTTCCGCCAACAACTCGAGTACCGAACTCGGACAGGAAGGCCCTGCACTTCGCCCGGGTGAGCGAAATGCTGGGCAGAGAACTTCGGCCAGCCATTTTTGCATAGTGTCCGAGGAACTCACTCCAGGGAGTCTCCGCACCGTCGCTGATGATGAAATCCTCGTTTACCGCCGAGTCCGTCCGGGCAGCCGCAAGGATGGCATCGACTAGGTTGTCAATATAGAGATGGTTGGACTTCCCGCTCCCGTCATCGATGAGCGTGAGCCTGCCGGCATCGATCATGGTCAGCAAGCCGAGCGTCCAAAACGAGGACCGGGGCCCGTAAACGTTGGCTGGCCGGATAATGACCAATGGAAGATTCGTTCGCTCCGCATGCCGGTAGACCAGCCGTTCCGCCTCGATCTTGGAGTCGGAGTACGGGATTCCCGTTGTCCGGAATAGGCCGGTCTCATCTGTATGTGCCTTGGGATCGATACCGTAGACGGCAATGCTGCTGATGTACACCAGCAACTCGATGCCCGCATCCGTAGCTGCGTCCAGAACATTCGCCGTCCCGCCGACATTGACCTGACGAAAACCCTCAAACGTGGCGCCGGCGTCGTGCATAAGCGCGGCGCAGTGGAAAGCCAGGGAGCAGCCCGCCATGGCTCGGCGAACGGACGTGGGATCCGTGACATCGCCTTCCACGATCTCGATGCCGATCGATGCGAGGCTGCGGGCTTTCTCTGGTGAGCGGACTAGGGTCCGTACTTCGGCGTTCTCTTCCTTCTTCAGTCGTTCTGCAAGCCGGCCCCCGATGAAGCCGGTCGCTCCCGTGACAAGCGCCTTTTTGCCTGTGAGTCTTATGTCACACCACCTGCGGAGTTGGTGACCGGAAAACCGTTCGGTTCAGGAGGGTGAGAATCACAGTTCCATCCTAAATTTTTCCTCATACCAGTTCTTGAATTCCCCGGAACTCATCTTTCCGCCAGCTGCCACGTACTCCTCATCCGACATTTTGGCCCGACCTGCCACCCACAGTTCGGCATCTTCCCCGACGAGATAACGTAACTTCGGCTGATCGGTCTCGATGGCGCGTCGAATCGTCGCGGCGACCAATTCCGGCGGAGACGGGTCCTGGAGCCTCTTCTCGAAAACCTCCATGAGCCGGTTAAAAGATTGCACATAGGGTGATTTCGTCGGTCGCTCCAGCGCCATTGCCTTGTCAAAAATGGGCGTCTTGATCGCACCGGGCTCAATGATCGAAACCCGCACGTTGTATCGAAATACCTCCTGCGCGAGGGCTTCGCTGGCCGCCTCCAGCGCATGTTTCGAGGACGCGTACGGGCCCTGAAACGCCATGACAAACCTGCCGGCTACCGAGGTCACGTTCACGATGTGCCCGCCACCTCGAATGCGCATGCCGGGCAGCACCAACTGCATCATGCGCCAAGCACCGAAGAAGTTGGTCTCCATGATGTCACGCAGGTCTTTTTCGGTCGTTTCCTCGACCGAGCCTCCGATCCCGATTCCGGCATTGTTGACCAGAATATCGATCCTTCCAGTCAATTCGAGCACGCCGGCCACGGCCGACTCCATCGAAAGGTTGTCATTGACGTCGAGCCGGATTACTTCCACCTTTCCCGAGGAAACCATCTCCGGGTCTGCCGCCGTTGGATCTCGCATCGAAGCGAATACGCGGTAACCGTTTTTTGCCAGCTCGATCGCTGTCGAACGACCAATGCCGGTGCTCGTTCCAGTGATGAGTGCGACACTCATGTCGCCCTCCGTATCATCCATACACTGCGTCGTTGATCGCATCGACAATTGGCTGCAGTCTTGAAGCAGGAGAATCGCGAGGGGACGCGCATGGCGAGCAGGATTCCAGTGCGCCGAATACGCGATGTGGGATGGCAGGGCATGGGCCGCTGCAAGTCCGGGTCCGCTCCTAGTCGCGGATCGGACCTATGTGGTGACGTGGATCGGTTACGTGGATGTCGACTCCGTCATTGACGCGTCGTCCGGATTGATCGTCGGTGGGCGCCTCTCCGACTCCTTGCCTCTCGGACAAGTCTCATCGACCACGGGAGTCATCAATCGCCGGGGTGCATCATGACGAGCACGCTCGGGTTGTCGTCCACGGGAAACGTGGAATACGGCAGCCATAGATCTCCAGTCTGATAGTCGAGAAGGATCAAGCGCAGCAGCGCCGGACCTAGAGGCAAGGGATACTGCGTGAACTCGTTTGTCTTGGCATCGAAACGAAAGACTCGATCCGACGAGTTGGAGCTGACCCAGACGGCCTCCCTTTCGGGATCCCAGGTCGCGCTATACGGCGCCGCGACCGTGTCGGGAAGATCATACCTCCCCAGTTCCTTGCCCGCGATAGTGTCAAAGACGACCAACTGACCTTGTCCGAACAATGGGATATAAAGAATATCGTTCTTCCCGACGGCGAGTCGTCGTGGACCGGCTCCTTCGGTGAATGGAAGAATCGTCTCTACCCTGAGGGTTTCGGTGTTGAACTCGCCCACGACACCGCCGATCTGGGAAAACCAGATGTTGTCGTCCGAGGTCATCACGCATCCATAAAGCAAGGTTTGCATCGAGGCCACTTCCGACAGTGGCATAGTGTAGAGTTTGACCTCGCCGGTCTCCGGATCCAGGCTTCCGAGCTTGTTCAACCCCGTAAACGTCATCCAGATTCTGCCTTCGGCGTCGAACGACACGTTGTGGACGTCGTCCTGGCAAATGTCATGGACGATCCCGGAGCCTCCGGCTCCCAGCAGGTAACTGTCTCCCCACTTCTCGGTACTCGGATCAAATATTGCCAACTCTCCGCTCTCCTCGAGCGTTACCCACAGGTTCCCCTCAGTGTCCGGCCATACCGAGTGGGGCCCCGACGGCCTCGAGGGCGTTTTGTACCACTCCTGCTCCCCGGTGTCTGGATCCAGCTTCAGCAGACGGTTCTTCAAGTTATCGACCCCCCACACATGGCGGGATCCATCGACTGTCGTCACCTCCCGCACAAGGGAGACGCGCGGCAAGTCGTAAACCTTGAAGTAGGTGTTCTCGTTGGCTCCGAGCGCGCCTCCTTCGTTGAACGTTTCACGGTAGTCGCTCACGCTGTACGTGCTGAAGTCGGTCGGCATGTGCTCGGCCAGAAACGGCGCGATGATGT
The DNA here is from genome assembly GCA_028820995.1 of Rhodospirillales bacterium. Taxonomy (GTDB): domain Bacteria; phylum Pseudomonadota; class Alphaproteobacteria; order UBA828; family UBA828; genus WTGU01. The sequence continues at coordinate 38,082 of JAPPHR010000111.1, read as the reverse complement.
CTTCGTCATCCTGGTTGTGACGGCTGTTCTCGGGTTTTACGTAGATCTGGAAATCCTCCGCGGCCGGATCGATGTCCCACCGCAATCTATGGACTTCCTCGTCCGTAGGCGCGAAGCTTCGGGTCGTCATTGTGAACAGCGCAGCTCTCATAAATTCGATGGACGCGCGCCAAGCCTTTTCGCGCTGATCCACGGTCAGCCCTTCGAGCCTGCTGGCGAATTCCTTCACCCGGGAGCCCGGAGTCTCATGACAGTCCGAACACTTGTAAACCAAGCGACGGCGGGCGTTCGTGTCGGGCATGAGCGATATCCAGGCTGATCCCGGCACTTGGTCCGCAACGTTGTCGATGGGAGTGAGTGTGAAGTCGACCTGCACAGCACCGGCCGCCCCCGCCGACGTCGCGGACGGACTCTGCTCGCTCGATTCGTATCCTACTTGGCGGCTGGTGATCGTGATATCACCGGCGGAGATACCCGGACCCAGCTCTGGAGTCCGATAGCTGCCCGCCTGATCCGTGAAGACGGCAACCTCGCTGGCTCCCAGGCAATCGCATCGCACCTTGATCATGGCGCCAACGACGGGGTCGCCCCGGTTATCGCGGACCGTGCCGGTGATTCTCGAAATGTCCTGATCCGGTGTCTGAGCCGCCGCCTGGACACCCAACACGATTGCCCACGCCGCCGCAAGTACCAGAGAGATTACGAGTCGCGAGATCGTTCCAAGCATGATTCTACTCCTTGTTCGGTTGAACCTGACGGGTCGGACCGCGGCCTCTCGAGGCCGTTCGCCGCCTCCGGATGGAAAAGTCCCCTGAACATGCGTCTGATCGAGACCTGCTTACGGTCGCTCGTGCTAGTCGAAGCTCAGATCGGCGCGCAGGATGGTGTGGTGAATCGTCTTGGAGACTGCCGGGATTCCTTCGATCGCCTTCGACCAACTGTCTCCTTCATCGTTGCTGTAGTAGATTTCCCCGTTCGTGTTCCCGGCGTAAAGCTCGCAGGACCCGTTCCAGGCCTCCAGGATCATGGCCTCGAAGCTCGCGTCCAGTCTTTCGGGCATCCCGTTACCCAGCACTTCCCAGGTTTCCCCGCTGTCGCGACTCCGGGCTATGCGCGGATTGGCGGACTTGCTCTGCATCCAATGATAGGGGTCGTTCTCTCCCCCGGACAGAAACATCAGCTTCTCGTTGGTGGGATGAATCACCATGGGGTCGGGATAACCGAGACGCGCGACCCGCCCTCCGAGATTCTCCCACGTCTCGCCTCTGTCGTAGCTCCGGTAGAACCCGTACCCGGTGGGCAAATACAGCGTGCTTGTGTCGGACGACAGGATCAGCAGTCGATGGCAATCGTGATTGAAACCCTGAAGTTCCTGCCAGGTTTCGCCCGCGTCCATGCTCTTGAAAACCCCACCTTGTTCCACGCAGGCATAGATGACGTTCGCTTCCTTCGGATCGACCGTAATGTTGATGACGTGCGCGTCATGAGGCGGGGCCGGAAAGGTCCACTTCGACACGCTCGGCACCGTTCTCAGCGAGGGCAGCTCGGTCCAGGTTCCGCCCATGTCGTCGCTGTAGTAGATGTGCGCCGGTTCCGTACCGGCGTACAGCCGGACCGTGTCCCCCGATCGGCTGCAGGTCAGGCTATAGACGTTGTCGTAAGCTAGGCCGTTCTTGCGAAACTCCCAGGTCTCACCGAAATCCGTGCTCGCCGCCACTCCCCCGTCGTGCATGGAAGCGAAGATGGTCTGGCTGAGCGGCTCGATCACCAAGGCGATCACGTGATGCTTCTCAAGACCTGTCTTGTCGACTCTCCAGGCGCTGCCCAGCCCATCCCGCTTGCAGAAGACAACCCCCCCGACAGTTGCAATCAGCAAGTCGTTCGAAGGGGATTCAGAAGAATAGATCGTCGTTCCCCCGTGCGATAGACAGATAGCCATTGTTGTCTCCCTTCCAGCTTTACTGTGACCTCGTGTACTCAGAATTGATACCGGAAAATCCGCGGCGGAACTGGAACGTCACGTTTTCCGCCGCCTGCTTTCCGAGTGAACCGAAGCTTGACGCGATGCGCTCCAGCGCCCAGGTCATGACCGAAATGTCAACGGCTCAGCTCAGTATCTTCACCCCTTAAGTAATCCAGCGTTTCGCCCCTTCTACGGATTCCGAGTTCACCGTTGCAATTATGCCACTGTCTTCGATCCGGGTCAACACATTGCGAACGTTGCTGAGCAATCCAGGGTCTTCGAATTGCTCCATGCAACCCATCGACTGGGACAGATTACCCAGCCCCACGAACACGACATCCAGACCCGGAACTCCACCTAGTCAGTCCGGTCACGGGCCCAGCGGGCGAGTCTGGGAAAGTCGCTCTTCAGGTTTCTGTAGAGGTCGCGGTAGAATTGCAGCAACTCCGTATAATGGGCATGGTGGGTCCAGTTCGGCTCGAAACGGGCCCGATGCTGGACCATTGTTTCCGCTCCTTCGGAAAGATTCCCGAACACGCCTGCACCCCAGCCGGCGATGATCGCCGCGCCCAGCAAGCTGGAGTCGCTCACGCTCGGGACCAGCAGCGGTTTACCGATCACGTCGGCCTTGATCTGATTCCACACATCGCTGCGCGAAGCACCGCCGGCAACCGTGATCTGGCTGATCTGAGCACCGGCCTCCTGGATAACCTCGCACACGTCACGAACCGCGAGCGCCACCGATTCGAGCACTGCGCGAGCGAAATGGGACCGGCGATGCCCTTCTCCAACACCGAAAAAAACCCCGCGCGCATCCGGGTCGTTGATAGGCGACCGTTCGCCCACCAGATACGGCAGCACCAGCAGCCCGTCGGCACCGACCGGCGCGGATGCCGCTTCATCGCTGACGACCCGATACGGGTCCGTCACCTGCTCGTAGAAGCGCCGAACGAACCAGTCGAGCACAATCCCACCGCTGGACATGGCACCGCCGAAGATCCAATCGCGCTTCCCTCGCCTCTCAACGATGTGCGGCATTGACTGGACGCGTCCGAGTGGATCCTCGAGCGGCCGGTCCCAGACGAGCGCAACGCCATCGGTGGTTCCGACCGTATTGCAGAGCTCACCTCTTCGGAGAGTAGCGGTGCCTACCCACGCGGCAAACGCGTCCACCGTGCCGGACACCACGGGCAATCCCACCGGCAAACCCGTCTCCGCCGACGCGTTCGGCGTAACGCCTCCGATGACCTCCCCCAGCGGAGAGAGGCGTGTGGGAAACTTCTCCTCATCCAGACCGATGTCGCGAATGTCGTCTCGCGACCACGGCAAGGGTAGGCCGGAGGGCAAGACCGTCACTACCTCGCCGGTCAGCATGAAGCTGATAAAGTCGAACGACTCGAAAAAGTGACAAGTCTGCCGATACCTGTCCGTCTCCGCACGCCGCAACCACAAAGCCCTAGGCAAAGGGCTGAAACCGGCGATCGGTCCGAGCCTTTCGGTCAGTTCCCCGATTTCTGCAACGGACCTCTGATCCGACCATATCGGCGCCGGGCAAACCACGTTGCCGTGTTGGTCGACCGAGACTAGCGCCGGTGACAGTCCGACGACGCTCACGCCCCGGATCCGACGCGTTTCGACGCCGGCTGCGACCTCCCGGATTGCCCGGCAACAGGCCGCCCACCAGGCATTCGGATCCTGCTCGACCCAACCTGGACGGGGGGTGTGGGTTGGGTACGCCACCGAGGCCTTGGCCGACAATCGACCTCTGGCATCGAAGGCTCCAACCTTGGCACCGGAACTACCTATGTCCACGCCGAGCAGCAAACTCCCGTCGCTCATCGGTCAAGGCTCCCCGCATCGACAGGACATTCAAAGCCTGACGACAACACGCTGCGTCTCGCCCGCGGGCCTGGAGCCCAATTCTGCAGGTAGTTCCTCCAACGAGATCACCCTGGAAATCAGGGGGCGGACGCTGACGGATCCATTGCTCACGAGCGCCACCGCCTCGTGGAAGTCCTGGTCAGTGTGGCCCTCGGTTCCAGTGATCACGATCTCTTCGTAATGCACCCGATTCCAATCCAGATCCAACATGCCCGAGGGATGCAGCGAGGCGTAGAACACCAGACGTCCCGTGCGCCCGACGCATCGCAAACCCTGCTCTCCCGCGCCGCGGCTGCTCGCCGCCACGATCACTCCGTCCGCCCCTCTGCCCGCAGTGAGATCCTTCACGACCGCGACGAGATCTTCGGTTTCCGGATTCACCGTCCGGTCCGCCCCAAGCTGACCGGCTTGGGCCAGGCGCACGGGATCGATATCACTGACGATCACGCTCGCACCTGCCAGCTTGGCCAGTATCACGTGCATCCCGCCCATGGTGCCAGCGCCAATGACCAGTACGATCTCACCAAAGCGAATCTGAGCTCTCTTCAGACTATGGATGCAGCAGGCGAGGGGTTCGAGCACGCTGGCTTCCTCGAGATCGACATGGTCCGCGAGCTTGATCATCTGACTGGGCCGGAGCGCCACATATTCTCCGAAACCACCGCCCATCTGGTAGTAGTCGTAGTCATGGCGAAACTCGAACATCTTGACGCACTGGTTGTTGCGCCCCTTGACACAGTAGTAGCACCGACCGCATCGGGTCGAGGCATCGATGGCGACCCGGTCGCCGGGCTCGAGGTCTATTTCCAGCCCGTCAACCCGCTCGACGGTACCGGTAAACTCGTGTCCGCCGATCATCGGGTAATACCTCATGTGTCCGGAAAATACGCGCCGCTCGGCCGTACAGATGGCAGCCGTGTGGCAACGCACCAGCACCTCACCCGGGACTGGAACCATCCGCCCCACTTCCTGAAGTGAGGCCTGGTTGGGGCCCGTGATGACGACAGCCCTCATCGAGTCGCTACGCATCTCGTTCCATCGCCGAAACCGGCATTTCGTAACGGCTGGCTATACCCGTCTCCCCTTGACGTGCTCGGTGGCCCCAAAGCCCTCACCCGGCTTCTTGTAGGCGCCCCGAGGCGGACTGAAGATGTCCATGATCGTGGCTCCGGTATCTCCCGTGCGCACTCCGTGAGGGGTATTGGAGGGCGTATGCCAGAAGTCACCCACCTCCATCGCAACTTCCTCGTCGCCCTGAACCCGAATACATTCGCCTTTGAGAAGGTACCCCCATTGTTCTTCGGGATGACTATGGAACGTTGAGATCGTTCGCGGTGCGATTTCGGCAATCGAGATCATGACATTTTCGCCGAAGAAAATGTCCGTGCTGACCCCATCCTCCAGCTTTCGGTGAAGCCCTCCCTGTCGTGCCTTGTAATACCACTTTTCAGGCATTGAATCCTCCTGTCTTGGTGAAATCGATTTCGTTCATGTTGCCCATCAAGCGTCCATCGTACGGAGCTTCCGGCGCATGATCTTCCCCGTGCTGGTCTTCGGTAGGTCCGGTACGAACTGTAGGGCGCGAGGAACCTTGTAGGCGGCAAGATGTTTGCGGCAGTGCGCCATGATCGACTCTTCGTCCGGTTGCGCGCCTTGCCTGAGCACGATGTAGGCTTTCGCCACTTCGCCCTTCACCTCGTGGGGCTGGCTTCCGACCGCCACCAGCGCCACTGAGGGATGCGAGGCCACGACACGTTCCAGTTCTGCCGGATAGATATTGTAGCCCGCTGTGATGATCATGTCCTTCTTCCGGTCGACGACGTAGATATATCCGTCGGAGTCCATGCGAGCCATATCGCCTGTGTGCAGCCACCCATCCGGCTCGATCGTCTCGCGCGTGGCCTTTTCGTCCCCGTAGTAACCCTGCATGACGATCGGCCCCCGCACCATCAGCTCTCCGATTTCGTCGCTGGCCATCGTCTTGCCGGGATCTTCCGTGTCGGCAATCCGGCACTCGACGTACGGGATCGCGATTCCGATCGACCCGCTGCGGTTCGGGCCGTATGCGGGATGCGTCGTTCCCAAACCCGCGATCTCGGTCATTCCCCACAGTTCGATCAGCGGACACCCGAATCGTTGTTCCACTTCCTGCATCTTCGTTACCGGCATGGTTTGCCCCCCGACCGTGCAACGGGTCAGGGACGAGAGATCGTAGCGTTCGAGATCGGGATAGTTGAGCAGGTACATGTACATGGTCGGCACGCCTTCCAGCATCGTCGCCCGGTATTGCTGGATTGCCTGAAGCGCCGCCTGCTCTTCGAACCGCTTGAGCAACACCAGCGTCATCCCGAATAGAAACGCCCCATTCATGACGACGTTCCCGTAGACATGGGCGCAAGGCAACCCGGTCACGGCCGTGTCACTCGAGGTCCGAACGTGAACGTTCGCCGTCATGCTCGAATTGAGCAGAACGGCCCGGTGAGTCAGCATAGCGCCCTTGGGTTGACCGGTCGTGCCTGATGTGTATCCGATCGTCGACAGCGCTTCGGCCCCAATCTCGACGTCTTCGAACTCCGGCGGATTGTCCTTCAGCAGCCCTTCGAACGACCGCACCCCCGAGGGAACTTCGTCGCCAAAAAAAATAACTTCCTGCAGGGGCGAGACTGCCTTGATCCCCAGCAGTGCACTGCCTTTGTCCTGGGATGAGATCAGCACTTTGGCGCCGCAGTCCTTGACCACGAACGACACCTCTTCGGCCGTCAGCATCACGTTGATCGGATTGATGACAGCGCCGACCCTGGCGATCGCGTAGTAGCTCACGATCCATTCCCAGCTGTTCTGTGAACAGAGCGTGACCCGATCGCCGGGCACCACGCCCAGGCCGCGCAGTCCGTTGGCCACTCGGCCCGACATTTCACACAACTGGTTGAAGCTGAACTCGCGGCCTTCGATGATCAAACCCGTTTTGTCACCGTACTTCCGAGCCGCGGAGGGCAGCACTTGACCCAGGTTTTCGAGCATCTTCATCCCCCAGAGATTGACGACGGTGTGAAGTCTATCGTCACGCTCCGCCTCTTTGCCGATGCATCATGCCGTTCCCTGCGCTTCGGTCCGGTACTTGTCGCGCAGTTCCCGCTTTAGAATCTTCCCGTACGCGCTCTTGGGCAACGCATCCGTGAAATCCACGGACTTCGGCTTCTTGTAGCCGGCGATGCGTTCACCCACGAATCCGATGATCTCTTCCTCGGTCGCAAGGGCGCCGTTGTCGAGAACGATGACCGCTTTGACCGCTTCCCCCCACAACTCGTCCGGAACCCCGAACACACAGGCCTCCGAGACTGCCGGGTGATCGAGCAGCACCTCTTCAACCTCACGCGGAAAGACGTTGGCGCCACCTGAAATGATCATGTCCGTGGTTCGGTCCATGATGTAGACGTAACCATCTTCGTCCATGCGAGCCACGTCGCCGGTGTGCAGCCAGCCCCCGCGCAGCGATGCTGCGGTCGCATCCGGCCGTCGCCAATACCCCTTCATGACGGATGGGCCGCGAACGCAGATTTCTCCGACCGCGCCTCGGCAAACCTCCTCATCGTTTTCATCGAGTATGCGCAACTCGATTCCGGACCGGACATGCCCACAGGAGGCGAGCCGCCTCGATTCGGGGCCCTCGAGTCGATGCTCCTGCGCTCGAAAGTACGTTCCGGTCATGGGCGTCTCACCCTGGCCATAGAGCTGCACGAATACGGGTCCGATCCGGCGTATGGCCGCCTTCAAATCCTCGACATACATCGGGGAGCCCCCGTAGACCACCCACTTGAGGCTCGACAGATCCCACTTTTCCAAGCCCGCGTAGTTGAGCAATATCTTGATCTGGGTTGGCACCAGCCAGGTGTTGGTGACGCGATACTTCTCGACGGCGGCGCACAGATTCTCCGCATCGAAGCGAGGCGGATCGAGCAATACCTGTTGCGCGCCCTTGAGCGTCAACGCGATGGAATGAAAGCCCGCTCCATGTGTCAGCGGCGCGGCGTGCAAACCCACGTCTTCCGGTTCGAGCGGCGTGAGGTCCGCCACCCAGTTAACCGCCATGAAAGCCAGATTTGCGTGCGTTAGCATGGCGCCCTTGGGCTTTCCCGTGGTGCCGGATGTATAAAACAACCACGCCAGATCGTCGTCGCTGGTGTCGACACAGACCTCGCGGCCGCTGGCGTGACTCTCGATCAGATCCTCGTAGGACACCTGTCCCTGGCCGGGATTCCCGGTGCAAACGAAACAACGGGTTGTTCGCAGTTGATCCGCGAGGTTGGCCATCATTGCGCGGAACTCCTCACCGAAAACGATCGCGGACGCTTCCGAGTCGTCCAGATGATAGTTCACCTCTCCCGCCCGGAAGCGAGCGTTCAGTGGAACGGCGCAGGCGCCGGCCTTCCATATCGCGAAAAAGCTCTCGATCAATTGCGGGCTGTTGTGCATGATGATGCCCACCCGGTCGCCCGACGCCACACCCAGAGTCTTAAGGCCCGCGGCCAATGCGTTCACCCTCGCGTTCGTCTCTGCATAGCTCGCTTTCCGGTCTCCGCGAACCAGCGCGGGCTGATCGGGATGGCGTTCGGCCGCTTGAGCCAGAAATTGTCCGATGTTCATCGACAACCCTTCACGTCAAAATCGTGCTATGCCGTGCGCGCCGCCCAGGCTTCAAGCTTTGCACACCGTGCACTTTGCAACCGCCTCTTCATCGAGGTCGACACCCAGACCCGGCCCTTGTGGAATCGGCAGATATCCCTCATCATCGATCATAATGGGCTCGGCCAGCAGGATGTCCCGCATCTCCAGAGTCCAGACAGGCGGCTCCAGAATATACTCGAAGTACCTACAGTCGGGGATCGATCCTGCGACCTGCAGATTGGCAGCCAACCACAAGCCGCCGATGCCTCCCGTGTGCAGGACGCATTGCTTGTTCATGGCTTCCGCCAATATCGATATTTTCCGAGCTTCCAGGATGCCGCCGCACCAATGTGGGTCGGGTTGCACGATGTCGTAGGCGTGTGCCTCCATCATTTGCCGGAACCGGTGAATCCCCCACTCGAGCTCTCCGCCCGCAATCGGAATGTCAGCCTGCTCGGCGAGCCGGGCCAGGCCGCGGAGATCGTCCTTCGGAAGCGGTTCCTCCAGCCACACCACGCCGAGAGCCGATAACTCCTTCGCCATCCACAGCGCAGTGTGAAAAGACCAGTATGGAGGTTCCACTGGCCAAGCCTGGTTGGCGTCGACCATGATGTCCATCTCGGGGCCCACCGCATCCCGGACCGCGGCAACCACTTCCAGGTCCTGGCTGGGTTCGGACCGATGGGCCCGCAACTTGACTGCACGGAACCCCTGCTCGAAATACATCAGCGCATCGGACGCGTGCTCCTCCGCGGACTTGACCTGCAATGTCGAAAGATATGCCTTCACGCGATTTTGGGCTCCGCCGAGCAGCCTGTACACAGGTTGGCCGCAGGCCTTGCCGATGATGTCCCAAAGCGCGATCTCTATGGCCCAGGGCTTTGGACCCACAAAGGCTGCATAGCGCAGCTTGTTCATGATCTGCTCAACCCCGAACGGGTCAGTGCCGATCAGCATGGACTTGAGATGGGACAGCCTTGAACGGGCGATGCCCATCACGTGTTCCGGCGTCAGCTCGACCGCATTGCCGACGATGCCTTCGTCCGTGTAGATTCGGATCAGCGCAAGCGGAAATGAATCGTAGGAAGCTGATGGCTCCCAGGCCGGGCGGATCGGCTTGTCCAGCGGGATCTCGATACTCAGGAACTTCACATCGGTTATCTTCACTTCAAGCCCCCAAGAAGCAAGTTCGCGCCAAGAGCGGTTTCCGACAAGCGTGCTACGATCCGCTCAGTAGCTTCTGCGCCTCGCGAAGCTCCTCGTCCTCGATGTCGGCCAGCGGCAGACCCAGTGTCGGATACAGCATCACGAGGTCCAGACCCATATCATCCAGCCCTTGATACAGAAGGCGGGGCAAGGTCGCGGTGGCGCGGTCCAAGGTATTCCGGGTCGGGACGCCCCACCATACGTTGCGAGCCACTCTGTGCTCCCAGCGCTGTTCGGGCGACATGCGGTTCCACCGAAACAGGGTCCCGGAAGTCCAGGAATTGAACCGTTTCACCAGACCATCCCCGCCGACCCCATGCAGCGAATCCAGGATGCCACCCTCGAACTCGATCATGTGTCCGTCGGCGTCGATGACCGGATGGTGCAGCCGGGCGCGTATCTTCGCGGATGCAGAGGCTTTCATCATATGTTCTCGTCGTCACCGCCGGGCGGAACGATTGCAGGCGTCAGAAGTCGGCGTGTGGGCTCGCTTCCTGTCAAGCGGGAGGCGCTTCCTCAGACCAGGTTCGGTACGGACTAAGCCGTACGACCATGGCCGCAGCGACGAGCGACGCGATTCCGAAAGCGAGCAGACCCACAGAGTAGGACTGCGTGGAATCAAACGCCATTCCCATCAGGGGTGGGCCAACTACTCCGCCCAACGTAAAGCTGATCAACCCGTAGCCGTATATCTGTCCGAAGGCGCGGAGGCCGAAATAGCGCCCGGTCAGGTAGGGGATGATTTCCCCCGTGGCTCCCATGCTCAAACCGATGAGAACCGCGGCAACGAAGGGTACGCCGCCCGCTTCGAGCCCCCAAAGCAAAAGAAGCCCGATCGCAGCGCTCAAGAAAAATCCCGTCACCACGACGGCTGCGAAAAATCGATCCAAAAGGTAACCTGAGGATACCCCACCGATCAGTGACGATCCACCCAGCACGGCCACTACCAATGCCGCCATCTCCGGCGAAAAACCGCGGTCTGTCAACAACGGTGCGAGATGAATCAAGGCGGCCATCACGCTCGAGGAGACAAGAAAGTAGCCCGCACTCAGCAGCCAGAAGACGCCCGTCCCCAGGGCTTCGGGACCTGTCAACCCCGAGGCTGTCGCGGATGTGCCGACGGTTCCCAGGGCGATTTCCCGCTCCTCGCTCGTGGACTTACCGTCCATCCTCAAGTCCATGTCTTCCGGCCTTTCCTTGAGCCACAAGACAACGACCGGAATCGTGACGACCACGACTGTCGCTCCGATGACCAAATAGGCGTTCCGCCAGCCCAGACCGTTGATCAACGCTTGGGCGAAGGGCGGCATGATGAGAGATCCTAACCCGGCTCCCATGGCGGCGAGAGCCAGCGCCAGCCCGCGTTGCCTGTCGAACCAGTGCGAGACCACCTTGGAATAGGGCATCGTGGACGAGCCACCTCCGGCAATCCCCGCCACGATGTACACGCCATAGAAGTACAGAAGGCTATCCGGGAGAAAAGACAAGGAGGCCAGCGAAAGACCCAGCACAAGAATCGACGGCACGATGACCGTCTTGGCGCCATAGCGATCGACCAGAGGGCCGACTACAGGCATGGCCACGCACATCGCGATCAGCGACAAGGAAAACGCCAGAGAGACTTCGGTCAGACTCCAGCCGAACTCCTCGATGATCGGGTTGGTGAACACGCCGAAGGTGAAGCCGATCGAGGAGATGTAGCAAAACAACATGCCGATTGCGGACACGGCCACGATCCACCAGCCGTGGAAGATACCGCCTCGGCTCTCAAGCTTGTTCGCGATCACGAACGCTTCACCCCGATCTCCGATTGAGCCGGCTCCGGCGTATAACTCAGCTCGGGCCGCAGTCTATGCTCCGATGTCTCCAGCTTCACCAGACATCGGCGTTCATCCATTAGCAACTCCCTGGCGCTCTCTTCACCCAACTCCTGGACCATAGCGCCTTGAAACGAGTGCTGCTCGTAGAATTGCGACGGACTGTCGAACGGCACCACGTAGCAATAGACTTTCCCTTCGCCGTAAAAAGTCGCACCCTCTCCAATTACCATGCGATACGCGGACCATCCGAGGGGGTAGTCCGATTTCCGTGCGGCCGCCATCAGGCGACGCGTGGCCTTCTTGTACGGCTCCGCCTGCCCCGTGCGCACGTAGTGGATGTCCAGGAAGGCATGCTTCGCCGCCTCGACGACGGAGTTTGGCGCCTCGTGAGTAAACTCCGCCACGCGCTCCAGTATGAACAATCGCGTCGCTTGCACCGCCCGGGCGGTCACCATCGAAAACGCATCGGCCGCATCGGGATCGATCGACGCCGAGAGGCGTCGGAATCGCTGCTGGATCACACCCGTATCCGGATCCAGGTCCTGAAGCGAGGTCAGCGGAAACGAGTAGTAATAGGAAAAGTCGTGCTGACTGGCGTTCCACTGGAATTCCGATCCCAGATTCGCCTCGCGCATGGACCGAATCAGCGTCTCGATCGCTCGCTCATACCGATCCGCCTGCGCCACATCCACGTCTTCCACCTCGACGGCGACGAATCTTGACTCAGTCACGGTCACATCCAGCGCTCCTGCGCGTCATCATACGTCAGCCTCGTGCACCTCGCGGGCCACGCGCAGACCCGATTGTAGAGCCCCTTGCATCCACCCGGGCCACGGAGAGATGTGCTCGCCGGCAAAGTGGATCCGTCCCACCGGCCGGCCGATATCCGGGAGAAAATCGATCATCTGTCCGGGCCGGAACCAGGCGGCGGCACCCCGGGCCCAGGGATCGTCGTCCCAGCACTTCGAAACGCCCCCCTCGAGGTGTTCGCGCACGCCCGGGTATATTTTTTCAACCTGATTCACCGCGTACTCGATGCGCTCACGCTCTGCCATGGCAGCGACCCGGCGCGCCTGATCCCTGGCCATGAAGGAGTGCAGGATGCCGCGCGGCCCCTCCTGACCCCGTGTCTCGTCCGAGATGATCGTTGGGGGGTCGTCCATGGCTGCGTCGCCGGAAAAACCTTGATCCGCCCAATAGCGCCTCCGGCATTGCAAATAGACGCGGGAGATAGACATGTAGGGCAACTGGTCGATCACTCGCTGCTTTGCCGCTGGAAACGGCGGAGACATCGTCACGTCCTTCAGAACGCTGAACGGGATTCCGCAAACGATGTAATCGCCCCCGATCGTGTGGCGCAGTCCGCCCTGCTCGAAAGTGGCGCGGACACCGTGCTCGTCCTGCTCGATACGAACAACAGGCGCTCCATAACGGATCCTCTCAGTCAGTTCCCTGGCGAAACTCTTCGGCAACTGATCGTTCCCGCCGCGGATGGCATACGGCGGATCATGCGAAAACTGATGTCGAATCTCCCGCAGCAGCATCAGGGCGGAGATTCGATCGGTGCCCTCACCCCAAAGGTCGTAGTAGCCGAATCCCAACAGTCGTACCACCCCAGGCGATGCTCCCTGCCGCTTCAGGAACTCTGCGAAGCTGACTCGGTCGTGCTTCTGCAGTTCGGGCGGAATCCAGTCCGGAGACACCGTGATTGGCTGGTCCTGGTGCCTGGGTATCCGGAGGACGTATTTCTCCATCAGTCCTTCCGGCCCCAGCCGTCTTTCCTCCGGAGTCAGATCGTAGGGCCAGTCAAATGCCCTCCCCGGTTCGACCGGCAAACGCCGCCCTTGAATCCACCGGATCGAGACCTGATCACTCGGCATTGCCCTCACGAGTTCGAGACCGAAGCGGCGCACGTATTCGAGGGTCAGGTGGTGGTTTGTGAGAATCTGACTGGCACCGGCGTCAACGTATAGCCCGTCGGAAAACGGCTCGCGCAGCGTAAGGACGCGTCCGCCTGCCCGTTGCCGTGCCTCAAGGATCGTCACGCGGTGACCGGCCTGCGCGAGCTCGTAGCCGGCCGAGAGCCCGGCCAGTCCCGCGCCGATCACGATCACGGTTTTCGGCTCGGAAGCTGGCGTGAGGCCTTTGCCCGCCGCGGAGAGATCGCGCAAGAATGCGGCGAAAGCCGAGGGGGAAACCGCGGCCAACCGGAGCAAGTCACGCCGACTCAGGCGGAGGGACATCAATGACAGGGAATGGGTCTGCCGAGACTTTTACGTAGGCGTCATGTCGGGCACGTCGATCGGGATGAACCGTTCCGCGGGGAAACCGTCGATAACCCGCGGCTGCTGATAAAACTCCACGGCGGGCGCCACTTCAGCGAGCGACAGGGTCATATGGAATAGCCGCTGGGCATCCTCCGGCATGCCGTCTATGGGAAGCTTGTTCAAGTATTCCATGATCGCTCCCATGCGGGGCACCATCGTGTCGTACAGCGCCTGAATCTCGGACATCTGGCTGTTAATCCGCTTGTGGTTGCGTTCGCGCTCTGTCGGCAGCGCCCAACCGGCAAAAGGCTCCAGATCATTGAACTCATTGGGCAAACTTGGCTTGGCCATGTGGATTCTCCCTTGGTATCAGTCCCCTGCGATCGTTTCCCTCGCTGATTGCTCCACGACCGTACCGTCGAAAAACTCGGGATTCGAACTCGTGAAGAACGTGACAGGATTGGCGAACACGAAGTCTCTGAAATCTTCCTCGGTAATCAGGCTGTCCTCGACCAACTCGTAGGCCTCTTCCAGAACACGGCTCACTTCAGGCACGTCCCAGTGGCCGATGTCAGAGCCGAACAACGTGTTCAGGCGTGCGCCCTGGCGATTCAACGCGCGGTTGAAGGCCAGTGAATTCATGGGGTCGTCCGCTTCACATCCAAAGTAGAAGCGAGGCACGAACAGATCGTGAACGTCTTCTGGACGATCGATCCGGCATGGCGCGAACTCGTCCAGCATCTCGGGCTGCTCGCGCGTGGACGCCAGGATGCCGAGCATGGTGTCCAGTTGGTCCAATCGGCCTTCGACCATTCTCCCGCCGGACTCACGGTACAGTTTTGCCATCAAGTCGCGGTCGAGATTTGCGGGGTTGTAGTTCTCCAGGCTTTCACGATTGCGCTTTTCCCAGTGCCCGTACAGGTCCGCGTAGAGACCGCAGGCCCAACCGACCCCTCCTTCCAGAAACGCGAACTTCAGGTTCGGAAAGCGCCGCGTCACCCCGCCGAGAAACAGCGCCTTGCACAGGGCCTCATTGGCCGCCGCGAACATGCCGATATGGTTGTAGACGTAGTTGGACGTCGAGGTCCGGGAACCCCAACCGAAACCCGTGGAATGAAACGTCGGGTTTATCTTCAACTCTTCGCACTTGGCCCAGACCGGGTCGTAGTCGTACCGGCTGTCCAGGCAGAACGTGTCCAGCCAGACAGCGTCCGACGCAGACCCGGGTGCATCCCGGACGATCGCCTCGATCGGCCGGCGCACGAAGCCGGCCAACATGGCGGCTTTCAGTCCCAGTTCCCGCACCGCGTATTCCAGTTCCTCGATCGCTTCATGCGGCGTGTGCATGGGAACGAGGGCCACCGCACACATACGATCTGCGAACTCCGCATATGTTTCGGCGTAGAAGTTGTTGAAGGCCCGACATGCGCCGCGGCGCAACTCTTCATCCTCGATGTGAGGAACGGGGAGGCCGAAGGTCGGATAGATCACTGAAAAGTCGATTCCGATCTCATCCAGCCGGTCGTAATACAGCTTCGGGAGCGAGGCTGTGGCCCGGTCCAACGTGTTCTTCGTAGGCATTCCCCACCAGGTGATGCGGTGGATTCGACGATCTTGGCGCTCATCGGGAGTGGCCCGGTACCATCGGAACAGGCTCTCGTCTCCCCATGTCTTGAAGCGCTTCGCGAGCGAAGGCCCGCCGACGCGATCCAAGTGATCGAGCAACGCGGGCTCAAACTCGATCTGGTGTCCGTCGGCGTCGATGACGGGATGCTTCAGGCGATTCCGGATCTCGGCCGATTTACCTGTTCTTGAACTACTCATCGTCTTCCAGTCGTCAACACACGACGCCGTCCCCGACCCGGAACCTCACTCATCACCAACGAAGTCCGCGATGACCTTGTGAGAATGGCGCACGAGGATCTCCTGGTCTTGAAGCATGAAGTGCTTGACGCTCCGCGAGGAGATGGCGACCTGGATATCCTCCAGAGTGCTCAAGTCCTCGAGCCAGGTGTCCCGGAGAGCGCACTTTGCGTACTCCTGGCTGAAGCGCTGCCCGGCGTTCTCCGCCGGCGGATAGTATGTCCTTGTCTCCCACAACGTCCGGTCTGCCGTCAGCGGCCAGAAATGGTAGGTAAAAAACATCCCGTCAAAGACGAAGATCGAGAAATTCGGAAAGATGTAGTTGGAATCGAACATCCAGACGGGATTGCGGGTCGGATTGACTCCCGGAGGGAGCCCCTCTCCAGAGCCGTCGCGGCTGATATAGGACTTGCCGAACTGATGCGCGCAGATTTGAATTGGAGTCGGCACGAACTCCGCGTTTCCTGGCACGGACATCATGCGATGAAGCGGATAGAGCTTGAACTGCAACACGTGGATGTAGGGATTGTCCTTGCTCGCGTAGGCTTCGCCGCCCGATCGCTTGTGCACGAATCTGGCGTGCCAGGCTTCCTGGAATGCGTCCAACGCGACCTTCCAGTTCACGTTGACCTCGGTCTCGTAGCGATCCCGCATGACCATGCTCCCGAACGTATACCCGCTGAGGGCCTTGCCCCAGTCTCCGAGAAACTCGGTCAAGGTCTGTTCGGGCTTCGGGTCGACGTTGATAAAGATGAAACCTTCCCAAACGTCGGTCGCCACGGGAGTCAAACCACAACTCGATTTGTCCAAACCGAAGAACTGCTCTTCATCGGTCACGTTAATCAGGTCGCCTTTCAAGCCAAAGGCCCACCCGTGAAACCCGCACACGAACCCGTTGCGGTTTCCCCGGCTCTCTCGCGTCACCTTGTTCCCCCGGTGTGTGCAGGCGTTGTGAAAGCCGCGTATGACGCCGTCCTTCCCCCTGACGATCAAGATCGAACTGTTGACGGCAGCGATGTCCTTGACGAAGAAGTCTCCGCCTCGCGGCAACTCGTCTTCCCTTCCGACGTTGAGCCATACACGCCGATAGATACGCTCCCTCTCCCGCTCGTGATACTCGGGAGACAGACACGGTTCTATCGGGATCGGGTCGGTACCCAGCTCCGGGTATTGAGCCGCCCAATGCTTGTCTTCCGTTATCAGTGCCATCTCACTTGCCCCCTTTCGCCCCTACGCGTTGCGCTGCCGCGGCAGGCCGATCACACAATGAACACATTCCAAATCGTTTTTCCAAGCCGCGCAACCATGGGACAGTTTATCGAAAGGCCCGTCACTACACAACCGGCCAGCGGGTCATCAGCGGCAGGCCGATGCGCTGATTGCATGCCTCGGCCTGTTTCGCCGCCGCGTTCAGAACCCCTTTCTCGTCGATCGCGGCGAACTCGCCCTCTTCCAGAACCACTTGCCCGTCGATGATCACGGTATCGACACTCTTGCCGTCGGCCGACCACACCAGCGTGCTGACCGGGTCCCACATGGGCACCCACTCGGGTCGCATGCGATCGAACAGAATGACGTCCGCCTTCTTTCCGGCCTCCAGGGACCCCAGGGAATCCTCCATTCCCAAGGACTTCGCGCCGTTGATCGTGGCCATCTCCAGCGCCTGCTCGGCGGGAATGAGTTCGCCGTCCATTCGGCTGTCCTTGAACAACGCCGCGGCGATGTGCATGGCCCGGCCCATGTCGAGAAAGTCCGAGGACGTCGCCCCATCGATTCCGAGTGAGACGCACACCCCTTGAGCGAGCATCTCGGGAAACTTCCCGTGACGTGTAATCCCGTACGCAAGCCTCAAATACGAGGTCATGTCCGCGACGACCTTCACGTCGTGGCGCACCAACGCGGCTACCTCTTCGTCCGCCGTGCAGGCCATGTGACGCAGCCTGAGATTGTGTCCCAGCGCCCCGATTTCCTCCAGATATTCGACGGGCTTCTTCCCGACGGCTTCGACGCACTGATTCACCTCGGTTGCGTCCTCGTTCCGGTGCATGCTCAGCGTGACTCCGTATTCATCGGCCAGCGCCTTGGCGCCCTGGATCAACTCATCCGAAGCTGTTCCGATGCCGAGCAGCATGGGATGAAAGGAGATCCGGGGATGATTCCGACCGCGAAACTCCTCCAACAGGCGTTCGCAGTCCCGCAACGCTTCTTCGGTCGTCATCCGGAACTTTCGGCTTTCCTGTACGAGATCCCAGCTCCAGCGTCCCAGCACGGCGCGAATTCCGGTTTCGTCGACTGCGTGAGCGACGCTCGACAAATCATCGGCGCTCCCACCCTCGGCGAAGGTCGTCGTTCCCGTGCGGATCATTTCCAGGCTTCCAACCTTTGCGGCGTGGTATTCGTCTTCGGGCGTAAAACCCTCGTACATTGGAAAGACCCATTCGTAGATCATGGGGTAGGAGTTCACGTTGTCCGGCACGAAGCACCGGTAGAGCGTCCCGGTGATATGCACGTCTCCGTTGATGAAACCCGGCAACGCCACGTAGTCCGCTCCAGCAATCCGTTTCCTGGGCCGATACTTCACCTCAAGATCGGAGCTCTTGCCCACTTCCAGGATGCGGTCCGCCGCGATCGCAATGGCGCCATCCCGGATCACTCGCCGCTCGGCATCCATCGTGACGAGGGTGGCTCCGTCGATGAGTATGTCTACGCTGCGCATCGCCCTCTCCGTTAGTTGTGTACCGTCGCCGTCTTCGCCGTGGATACTTCGTCCAGTCGGGCCAGAACAAAATCGCGCTCCAGTGTCGCCAGAAAGAAACCGACAGGAGGAGTGAAGCGCGAAGTCATGAAACTGTGAAGGACCGCCTCAGCCGCCTCGCGCAGGCCGATCGATGTCTCGTTACGGACCCGATGAAAGCACCAATGCAAATCGACACCCTCCCAGCGTTCGAGACGGCGGAAGCCGTCGGCGATCCGGGCCAGAAACAGACGCTGCTCGTGATCCAGGGAATCCGCCCCCGGAGGCGTCGAATCGTAGGCGAGGGAGCTTTCGATGCTCCAGTTGCTCTCTTGCTCCGCTTTCTCACGATCGGGACGGATCACTTCCCCACCTTTGATTGTCCACACGGGCACGATCAGATGCTGGCCTTTACGGGTCAACCCTGCCGTGTCGGAGAAGTCGAAGCGGCCTTCGCGAACCTCGATGACGGTGACATCCGCCGGCAGTCCGGTCGCAAGGCTGCCCATCTTGTGGGTCAGGCCCAACTGCCGGGCGGGATTGATCGTAACGCGCTCGATCACGTCTCGCAAGCTCATACCCAGCAACATCATCGCCGACATCACGTGAGTCAACGAGAAGGTCGGACCGGTAATATTGACCTGCTGCAGATCGCTGCTGATCGTCGAGGGAACAATGCCTTGCGCCATCACCCGCTCGGCCATGTCGAAACCAAAGTTGAAGCTGCCGAACCCGACATCGAAAAGGACACCGCGGTCCCGCGCCCTCAGCGCCGAGGGCAACAACTTGCCGTCCGTTCCCAGCAAGTTGCCCGGAGTGGGGGTGAAGCAATGTGTCACATAGTCCCCCCTGGTCAGCAGGTCCAGCGTCTGTGCCGTATAGGTCCGGTCCGGTGTTTCGAATATGTCTCCGATGTGCATGTACAGCGGGAGATCGAGCACCTCCGCCGTCCCCTTGGCCATCTTCATCGGTCCCAGGCCCAACGCAGCGAAACCCGCCATCTTCAGACCGACGATCGTTTCGCGATTGGCCTCCACGATGTCAATCAGCGTATTGATTGGCACATCGATCAGGCTGCGAACCGTCTTCCATGCATCCTGGAACCCGAATATTCCGGCGGCGCCCATCAGCAGCCAAAGATAAATGTCCGTCCGGGTCTGGCCCACGATCAGCGCCTCGAATTCGTCCCAACTGTAGGCCCCCGCGCCTCCCGCATCGCACATCGCGGTCGTTCCCAGGTTGACTCCGATGCTGTCGGGATCCGCGAACGCAATCCCACCGTAGGCGTGCACGTGGACATCGATGAATCCTGGGCACACCACTTTGCCTGAGACATCCAGCACATTCGCCTCGGGTGATACAGCAAGCGCATCTCCGATTGCGCGGAGCCGGTTGTCCGAGATCAAAACGTCCGCGGTTCGGTCGATATCTTGCGCGGGATCGAGCACGTGCCCGCCTGTTAAGAGAATCTCGTTCGGCATCACCGCTTCCTGGCGTCTCGAGTCAATGCTTCAGCCGTACGCTGACAAGCCCGTCTTTGACGTTCAGATCGTGCACCGAGAGGTTGAACCCCGGACAGTTGAGGCCTCGTCCCGTGTCAACGGAGAAGATGAATCCGTGAAGCGGACACTTCAACCCTCGACCGAGCACACGGCCGGCCGCCATATCACCCTGCTGATGCGGACACCAACGATCCATCGCCACCAGAGTGTCCCCGCGTCTCAAGAGTACCAGTTCCCGATCCTCCACCTTCACGGAAACCGGACCCTCCACTGGCGCCTCGTTCAAATCCCAGATCTGAACAAAGACTGTATTGTCGTGGGTCATCGTCCTGTCACGGTTTCGTCACAGACACGGCTAACCGACGATCCGCTCGTACGCATCACCGGCGCGCAACACGGTGGCGTCCTCGCCACACCGGCCCACGAGCAGCATTCCGACCGGCAAGCCCTCGGATACGCCGCAGGGCACGTTGAGTGACGGATGGCCTGTGACATTGAAGGGACAGGTATTGGCGACCTGCTCCAGCGACCGGGCGACTCGCTCGATCGTGCCGGCGTCCTCGGCCGGCAGGGGCCGCGCCTTCATCGGAGTCGTGGGCATCGTCAGCAGGTCAGCTTTCTCGAAGGCCTCGTCATAGTTGCGCTTGAGCGTGAGAGCGAGGTTCTGGGCTTTTGCGTAGTAGTGGCCGCCATAACGGTCCTGGAAGTGACGGCCGATCAACATCACAAATTTCGTCACGGCTGAAAGTTTCGAGGAACGCTCGGCCACGCCGCGGGCATAGGCATCCATCAAGCTCGTGTCGTAGAATCCCTTCCAGCAGTTACCCATCCCATTGCCCGGCGAGATGACCCTGGTGACACCCTCGAGCCCGATTCCCATGAAGATCGATATTCCGTCCCGATGAAACGGCAACGAGACCGTGGAGACCGCCGCGCCCCGCTCCTCGAATCGATGCGCGGCATCGCTCACGGCTTCATCCACATCCGATTCGGACATTCCCTCCCAGGCAAACGCCTCTTTCACAATGGCGACCCGCAGACCGTTGACGTCTCCCGACAATGTACGGCTGTAGGACGCGGCGCCCGCGTTTGCCGGGGGAACGTTCGCCTGCCGAGAATCGTATCCGTCGGCCCCGGCAATCACGTCGAGCAGGAGAGCGGCGTCGGCTGCAGTACGCGCCATGGGACCAAGGTGGTCGATCGTGTATTCGAGCGAGGACGCTCCGGTGTAGGGGACCAGACCGAAAGTGGGTTTCAGGCCGAAAACGCCGCACCACGAGCTCGGCACGCGAATCGATCCAGCCTGATCCGCGCCGATGGCCAAATCGACCTCGTCGCCGCCCACCAGGGCAGCGCTGCCGCTGGATGACCCCCCCGCCGAGTAGCCGCGCTTGCTGGGGTTTTGGGTCGGACCGGTGTCGGCCATGTGGCTGCCGCCGGAGAGACAGAAGCTCTCGCACACCGCCTTGCCGGCGATTTCGCCGCCCGCATCCAGAATCCGCGTTACCACGGTCGCGTCTACGTCCGGAACGTAGCCCTCGAGTACATCGCTGCCGTTCATCATGGGCATGCCGGCCACGCATACGTTGTCCTTGATCGCGACCGTCTTGCCGGCAAGCGGACCGGCTTCAGCGCCCTGGATCGAGCATTTCCAGTACCACGCATTGAGCGGGTCTTCGTCCGATGACGGGCGCCGTCCGCCTACGCGAGCGTACTTCACCGGGGGCTTCGGTTCTTCGAGCTGGTCCAACCTCTGAAAGAAGCCCAGGACTCCCTCCGACAGCAAGGTGAAGGCCTCCATCTCATCCGAGCTGACGTCTAGACGCAGAGCCTCCGCCGCTTCACGCAGGTCTTTGGGTTCAGGTTTGCTTGCCGCCATGTAGAATCCTCCTTCAACAAGGCGCGGCGTAACCGCGCGGGTCGTGCTAAGGCTGCCCGGTTCCGAGTTCGACGATCCGAAAGCGTTCGGCGGCGAACACTCCCAACTCGTCGCGCTTACCCGGCAGCTCGATGGCTGCAGCCACCTCCATTGACGACAATCCCATGTGGAGCAGCTTCTCGGCATCCTTGGGAATCTCGCCAAGATGAAATTGATTCAGATAGCCGACGATCTCGTCCATTCGCAGCAGCATGGCAGGCAACGTAGATCTCTTGCAACGGCTCGATCCTGCTCGACCTTCGCTGCCGATTGCAATCGACTTCGCGCGACAGGGCCCACTTTTACCGTTCCTTCTCGAAATAGTGGTGCGACCCGTCCTGCTTGATCCGAACGGGGCAGTTCCGAGGCTCGGCCACGTACTCGCCCATCTCTTCTCCGATGCGGGCATGGCATCTATTCCTCGTCGACACTTTGTCCGCTTCCGACGTCCACAGCCTGAGCGGGATCGTAAACGACACCCCCTTTGACGACGAGGTGAATGTCGTTTACATTTCCGATGTCCACCAATGGATCCGCGTTCAAGATCACCAGGTCTGCCAGCTTGCCCGCCTCGACGGTGCCCAATTCCGTTTCCCGCCCGACCATACGTGCGGCGTTGATCGTTGCCGTCTGCAGCACCTGTCGCGGTGTCAGACCCGACTCGACCAGCAACTGCAGCTCGACCTGCAGCGACAGGCCATTGACCACGCCAGCGCCCGAGTCGCCTGTGTCGGATCCCGCAACGACCAACAACCCGGCGTCGTAGGCCGCCTTGGTATTGGCGCCCAACACGGGCATCTGCTCATCCATATAGGCGAAGTTGTCCCAGCGGGCCTCCCATTCCGACACGAGCTCGGGATTCAAGCCCGCTTCGATCTCCAAGGTCGATGCCCGTCCGCTACGGTCGAATTCCCTCAAGCGATTCGCCCACCCCGCGATGTCTCCTGCGGCCTCGAAAATCGAGTGCGTAGTCATGTAGAAGGCCTGATTCTGTTCCATCAACTCGATGAACTCAGGGTCGATTTCCTCGTCGATGATCCCGTGCACCAGTCCGTCGGCACCTGCCCGCAAGACGTCCTTGGCGTACTCGAGGATCGGGGCATGAACCATCGTCTCAAGCCCGTTCTTGTGCGCCTCGTCGATGATCGCCTGCATCACCTCGGGATCGAGCTGGGGAAGGCCGGACCGGACCGCATAGGTCACCGGGCTGTAAACGAACTTGATGCCGTCGGCACCGGCGGCCGCGTTCTCACGTACGCCTTCCCGTGCCTCCTCGGGCGTGGCCGGCGCAAATCCGCCGATGGAGCCATGACCACCCTCGGCCCCGAACGTCTTGCCCACGCCATAGAAATGGGGATATGGCGAGGCTGGATCCGAAGAAATGCGCTTCAGATCGCCGTAAATTTCCAAGTCGGGGATTCCCGTCGAGTAGACCGAGGTAATCCCCCAGTCCAGCAGATTCGCGAGATTCCGTTGATAATCCTGCTCTCGTTCGCCGAAACCGAACCGCCCTTCGGCCAGATGATTGTGCATGTCCGCCAGACCCGGGATGACGAACTTGCCGGTCGCCTCGATCAACTCAACGTCAGACGGCACCGGCACTTCGCTGCTCGGGCCGACTTGCTGGATTCGAGATCCCGCAATCAGAATGACCGCACCCTGGATCGAGTCGCCACCGGTCACGCCGATCAGCGTCACGCCGGTTATGGCCAGGGTGGGCGGCGCGGCGGCGGGGGCCTCCGGCTCTTCCGTGCCGGAGCAGCCGATGACGAAGACGACACACGCGGCCAGCAGGTATTGCAGAGTACGGTTCAAAATCACTCCCCCTTTGATTCAGATCATGACAGCGGGACATCCCCCGTTTCCCATTTCGGGTAAGGCCCGAGCTTTCTCATCAACGTCAGCCCCACGACGACGGAAACCAGCAAGGCGCCCAGAACCTGACTATAGGAACCGCTGATGTCGAACGCTATTCCCATCAGCGGCGGACCGATAACACCGCCCATGGCAAAGCTGATCAGCGCATAACCGTAGATTTCGCTGAAGGCGCGTAACCCGAAGTATCGGCTGACCAGGTAGGCGATCGTTTCTCCCTCCGCGCCCACGCCCAACCCAACCAGGAAGGCAGCCACGAAAACCCACGCCCCTCCCGCGCCGGTCCACAGGACGAAAACGCCGAGGCCAGCACAGGCGAAGAAAACCATAGCCACGGTCGGCGCGAAGAATCGATCCATAAGTAACCCGCTGACGATCCGGCCGGTCATGACGGCGCCCCCAAGCAGTGAGGCGGCGAACGCCGCTGCACGTTGCGATATCCCCCGCTCAGTCAGAATGGGCACCAGTTGGATCAGGCATCCGATCACGCTCATGGCCACGAAAAGGACCGCGGCGAAAAGCAACCAGAACGTTCGGCTCTGCAGGGCCTCCCAGCCGGTCATACCGGGCGCTGCGGAGGGTGCTTTACCGCCGACAGACTGGCTACGGACATCCCCGTCGGGCCAGAGGCCCAACATCGCCGGGTTCTCCTTGAGGAAAAGACCAACGGGCACCGTAACCACCAGGACCATCAGGCCGATCCACAAATAGGCCGCTCGCCATCCGGCATCCGAGATCAACGCGAATGCGACGGAAGGCATCATGAACGAACTTACCCCGACGCCGATCGAGGCCAGGCCCAGCGCCAAACCCCGCCGGCGGTCGAACCAATGGGAGATGACCTTCGAGTAGGGGACGATCGCCGAACCGCAACCGAGAACTCCCAGGGCAATATTAAGAGCATAGAAATGCCATAGATTGGCAGAGAGAAAGGAAAACCCCATCAAGCCCGCGGCAAACAGAACCAGTGACGGGACGATCACCCAGCGGGCGCCCCAGGAGTCCACGAGCTTGCCGACGAACGGAGCCACGACCGAATAGGCGACGAGCGACAGCGAGTACCCTAGAGAAACGGCGAAACGGCTCCAGTCGAACTCACGTCCGATCGGACCCGTGAGAACCCCGAAGGTGTAGTTGTAGATCGCACCATAGCCCATGAACAGGCCGATGCCCGACACTAGCACGATCCACCAACCAAAGAAGACCTTCTCACCGGTCCGTCGAGATGCAAGCATCATCGAGATCGGGTCCGATACGCCGGTCCGGCTCCTACGTGTGGTGTGGTCCGCGACCAATACCTATTTCGTCGCCTGGAAGCCCATGTCCGGCCGCCGCCGGTAATCATGAGTCTCCATCGAGAGAAGGCTGTTCAACTGATCGCCGAGCAGTTGAGCCGCTCGCTCCGCACCCACTGCTTCCGCCAATGCCTCGTTGAAAGGATGCTCCTCGTAGAACTGGGATCGAGTGTCGAAGGGCGCGATGAAATAGTAGGTCCGTCCGCGATCGAAGAAGACTCGTCCGTCGCCGATCACCGTACGATAGGCGTTGAACCCGATCGGGTAGTCCGATTTCCGGATGGCAGCGAGGATCTCGGCCGTCGCCTGCTCGAATTGTTCGGCGCGCGCCGCCTGCACTCGCAAGGTCACCACGTGATTGAATTGTGGATTCTCGACTACGGTGTCCGCGGGCGCGTAGCTAAACTCGGGCACGGGTTCCATCACCGAGAGGTGATTGCCGCGAATCGCCGGCGTGGTCAAGGTCGCGAATTGTGCGAAAGTGGCCTCGTCCATCGCCGTGGCGAGCTGTGCGCTTCGCGCGCGCGCCTGGCGAGAATTCAGATCGAGTTCCGCCAGCGATCCGACCTGAAACACATAGAAATAGGAACTCTGATACTGGGTCGCTCCCCAACTCATGTCCGAGCCCAGATTCGCCTTCTGCATGGCGGCGATCGCCAGTTGAACTCCCTGCTCGTACTGCGAGTTGAGCGCCGGGTCGATGTCTTCCTGCTCCACGACGTAGAGCGTGCGGGCGGCTTCCTGAGCCTCGCATCCCTGCCACGCCAGTAAACCGAGCAGCAAGAGCCAAAGGCTTCTAATGCTCCTCATGGTATTCAACATGTGTCCTCCCACTTCCGACTAGTGAAAACTCAACGGATCCAAACGGCGGCCCTCGATCATGATGAACCTAACCTTGGCCAGATCCCGAATCTGCGCCAGCGGGTCGCCTTCGACGCTGATGATGTCGGCCAGCTTGCCGGGCTCCAACGTTCCGATGCGATCTCCCATCCCCAGTCCGAGCCCAGCGGCGGCGACCCGCGTGGTGGCCTGGATCGCCTCCATGGGCGTAAATCCGCCCTCGACCAAGAACTCGATGTTCAAGAGCAGCGCCCCGTGCAGGGTATCGGTGCCGTGGCTGATCGGAACCCCGCGCCGGTGCGCCTTGAGCAACTGCGCCTGATACGGTCGGATGCCCGGCGTATAGTCCACGGCCCCAGCCTCGGCGATGTCGAATACGTCCTGCGGGCGGTCCTCGGTTTCCCCCAGGGGATTGTTACGTCTCGCCTCCTGAATGGTCGCGCGGTTGAAGTCGATCCACTCCTCGACACTCGTCATCTCGTTGTCGAGCCGCCGCCAGATCTCCGGGCTCCACCGGATCCCGCCGGGAATGAAGATCAACGGAGTGATGTTGAGGTGCGACTCGTGTTCGACGAACATCTCGATAATTTCGTCCGTGATGGGTCGCACGTGCTCGAAGCTGTCGACCCCGCATTCCAGCGCCACACGAATCGAAACGCCCCAGTTGCCTACAACGTGCGACGTGATCGGAATCCCCAGCCGGTGCGATTCGTCCACGGCCGCGCAGACCTCTTCCCTCGACAGGATGGTCGTCGTGGGCGACGTGTCACTCAGGTACATCTTGGTGAATCGCGCGCCTCCGAGTACGTTTTCTCGAATGCGCTTGCGGATGCTCTCGACTCCGTCGGTGGGCCAGAGCGGCCCGGCGCCTGCGCTGGTGGCCACGATGGGCATGCCCGCGGCAATGATTCGCGGTCCAGGAATCACACCCGCGTCGATGGCCCTCCCCAACTGGAAGTCGATGCCGCTGCTCTCGCCCGTAACCCGCACCGTGGTCGTTCCCCCCAGCAGACTGATGCGCATGTTCCGGATGGCCCGCAGCATCTGCTCTCCGCCCGGCGCCAGGCGTTGATCGATCATCGGCTGCAACTCCAGCGAGTCCGGCCGCAGCGTCGGATGGTCGTGGCTGTCGATCAGACCGGGCAGCAGCGTGTGGCCCGGCAAGTCCACGATGCTGGCGCCATTCGGAACCTCGACTTCATCGGCGACGCCGACCGCGAGGATCTCCGCGCCGCGCACTACGACAACGCCGTCATCGATCGCCCGGGACCGCACGCCGTCGATGACGCGCGCGGCGCGGATCGCGGTCACGTCATCCTGGGCTCGGGCCGGCCCACACAAAGAGAGAAGGATCAGGGCCGGCAGAACCGATTGAACGCGCCGATTCCACTGGATCCGTTCATTGCGCACGCAGACACCTCCGGGACCTTGTTCGCGACGCCCGCTCTCCGACGATTGGGCGAACTCGAAGCGGACATTGCCAGTTGCAGGATTCTCTCACGCTTCGATTGGATCACGTACCGCGAGTTTTTTGACAGCGAGCCAGGAATGCTCCTGAACGCACGATAGAACAACGCAGCCGCTGTGAATCGGCCGCCCTGCCCGCTGCCCGGACAGCGGGGCAGTGGCAGGGTCAGGCCATCCGCTAGAAGATGATCTTCAGACCGAACTGCATGATCCGCTCCGGTGTCGAGGTGCGTAATACCCGGCCGAAGGCGGCTCCGTCCTGCAGGTTGTTCTTCGGGACACTGAAGTTCGCTTGATTAAACAAGTTGAACGCCTCCCAGCGGAACTCGAGGTCCACGCCTTCGCTAATTTCAAACACCTTAGTGAGCCCGAAGTCGAAGTTGACGATGCCGTCGGTTAAGACGATGTTTCGCCCGGCGGTCCCGTTCATGACCGGGCCCACGGCCCGTTCGAACGCCCCGGTGTCGAACCACTCCTCTGGCGTCTTCGGCCCGTTGTTGGGATCCCCGATCAGATTGGGGCGGTCCCCGGAAGTGCCGTCGAACGATTGATCCGATCCATCGAGGACGGTGAACGGTGAGCCCGACTGCAGCAACGTGATCCCGTTTACTCGCCAACCGCCAAGGACGTGACCGAGCGCGTCGGATCGATCTCTCAGGAACGGCAACTCGTAGATGTAGCTGAGGACCAAGCGATGCGACTGATGAAACGCCGACAATCCCTTGTCGTTGGACAGGTCCGCAGCGTGGCCGGGATCGAGCGGTTGACCAGGAATGTTGAAGAAGGTCCCGAATGTCGACGCGTTGTCGATCGCCCTCGACCAAGTGTAGGCCGCCTGGAAGCTGAGCCCCTGGCTGAACCGGTGGGTCAGGGTCGATTGCAAGCCGTGGTAGCTCGAATGGAACGCATCGTCGATCATGAAGGCATCGCTGAGCGCCGGCATCGGGCGGCGTGCGCCGGCCGTGTCGCGTGTGACGTTGGGTCCGAAAACGGCCTGGTTAGGGTTAGTCATGCCATTGAGATTCCATCCGGAGTTGCCGACGTACGCCACCTCGAGGGCCATCGCTTCGGTCAACTGGCGCTGCAGGGTGAGATTCCAGTGCCCGACATTACCCAACTCCATGCCCACGGCCAGCGTGGTGACGGGCAATCCTGGGATAATCGGGAGCGGCGGCGTCAGGTCGCCGGCGATCGGGCTTGCTCCGCCAAACGGCGCGGCGTAGCTTGCGGTTGGGTCGAATGCCGGCAAGACGAAGTAGAAGGCCTGCAGCTCCGGCGGCTGCTGCAACGTCGTGGTCGAGATCAACGCCGAGTCGTCGAAGAAGATGCCGCCGCCGGCGCGCAGGCTCGTTCGGCCGTCACCGGTAAGATCCCAGGACAAGCCCAGCCGCGGTCCGAAGTTGTTCTTGTCGGTGGCGACGATCCGCCGGCCGACACCCGGATCGCCGGGGCGCAGCACGCCCTCCGGCAAGGTCGGGCTGACCGAGGACTTGACGCCCTGAATGAGAGCGAACTGCCGGTCGTTCTTCTCGAGAAATCCGGGCGACAACTCGTACCGCAAGCCCCAGTTGAGGGTGAATCTCGGGTTGATGCGAAACGTATCGTGAACGTACAGGTAGATGTCGGTCTTGAACAATTCCTTCACCGACGCGCCGGCCGTCTGCAGGAAGAAGCTGGTTTGACCGAGCAGAAAATCACCGTACGGGACGCCGGTGGCGAAGGCGAAATTGAAATTGTAATTCCCGTGATTCGTCGATGGAAAGTCACTGTAGATGTTGTAACGGCGAACGTCCACCCCGAACTTCAAGGAGTGCCGCCCCTTGTTGACCGAAACGTTGTCGGAGAACTGTAGAGTTCGGCTGATTCGATCGTTGCCGCGAACGGGATAGCCGAGACCGGAGTACGGGAGAATCCCGTGCGCGGGAAAAAACTCGCCTCCTTCGCCCGCCGTGGGGTAGGTGAAGCCGAAATCCCGGTTGTTGATGTCGCTGACCTCTTTCCCGCTGTTGACTCGCGACCGGACGTATGCGAAGCGGAACTCGTTGATCATCGAGGCCCCGAAAATGTGGGTGTCGGCCATCATAAAGTTCTGGAACCGGTTCGCATCGGAAAAACCGAATCCCGGCGCATCGATGAAACCCTGACTCTGCCCGAAGAGCCCGTTGGGCTGTATCAGGGTTCCCTGATCCAGGAAGTACCGGCCGGTCAGCATGTTTGCGCCATCCATGGACGAATGATCGATCCGGATCATGGCCTGGTCGCGATCGTGCGAGCCCACGGGCGTCGACACCCAGTTGTCCGGTCCCGAGTTGGGCAACGGCCACAATTCAAGGACGCGCCTGGCAACCGGATCGTGATGTTCCAGAGGAATCATGTCACCCGGCCATCGGGTTCCAGGTTGGAACGGCAGGGAGGGTCGGTTGGCTTCGGGCAAGTCCGAGAAATCGCCATTGCGCAGCTTGACCGACGGGACCAGGGTGTTGGTCGGGCGTCCCTTGCGCTGGCGAAACCCTTCGTAGCCGCCGAAGAAGAAGGTCCGGTCCTGGACGACCGGACCACCGATGGTACCGCCGAACTGGTTTTGCTTCAGCGTCGGCACTTCGGGCACAAAGAAGTTCCGCGCATCCAGGGCGTCGTTTCTGAGAAACTCCCAGAGCGTCCCGTTGACGGCGTTCGTGCCGCTCTTGGTGACCACGGTGACGACCGAGCCACCAGCGCGGCCGTGCTCCGCGCTGTAGTTGTTGGTCAGGATCCTGAATTCCTGGATCGTGTCAGGAGACGGCACGACCATGGCCGACCCCGACATGGCTTCCACGTTATTGGTCCCGTCCAGCAGGTGATTGTTCGACGTGATTTTCATCCCGTTGACAGAGAATTGATTGGCTGTTCCGCCCGGGGTGTTGTCGGTTCCGCTACCGGTCGCCTGAATCCCCGCCGGAGCCGCAACCACGCCGGACTGCAACGTCCCAAGTTGCAGAAAGTTTCGTCCGTTCAACGGAAGGTCCACGATCCGCTGCTCCTCGACGACCTTCCCCACGCTGGCTGTGGTGACGTCCACCTGTGGCGTCAGGGTCGCGCTGACGATGACCTCCTGCGTTATCTCCCCCACTTCGAGCACCAGGTTGGCGGGCGTGGCCTCGGTTGCGTGCACCTCTACCCCGTCCTGCCGTGTCGGCGCGAAACCTTGCAGCGTAACCGACACGCTGTAAGTTCCCACGGGCAGCAGGGTGAAGCGGTACCCCCCCTGCTCGTCCGTAAACGTGGTTCGCGTGAGGTTGGTTTCACTGTTTTGTGCTTCCACGCCCGCTCCGGGAATGACTGCGTCAGAGATGTCGGTCACGGTCCCGTAAATCTCGCCGGTCGTTTGGGCCGGGCTGTCGATGGCCGTGAAGACCATCGCTGCCGTAACGAGCATCATTACGACGCAGTATCGAAAAAACAAGCTGTGTCTACGCATGTGTTGTCTCCTTCCTCTGTCGCCACCCAGTTGGATCGTCAGAATCGATTGCAATCGCTCCACGACTGGACATCACGTCTGGGTGACGCGAAAACCCGATCGATCATGGGGCCGAAATGCTCCAGCGAATAGCTGTCGTAATTCGGGTCGAAAGCGGCTTGATCCCAAGCGTCCGCGAACTGGCACGCCAATCGATACCAAGGCCGGTCCGCGTATCGCTCACGAGCGTCCGGATCCTTTCCCATGAAGGCATATACGTATTTCCCTTGAAAATCCTGGTGCGTGCGGATGATTTCGTACGTTTCCGTGGAAGCGAACGGCCGCAGGATCTCCGCGCTGATCGCCGCATGGTTGACCTCGGAAACGGCTTTGCCGATGTCGTGGCAAAGGGAAGCGACGATCATTTCTTCCGACGCGCCGGCTCGCTCCGCGCGCGTCGCGGTCTGGAGGGAATGTTCGAGCTGATCGACCGGAAACCCGTCCTGATGCGAGGCGAGCTGTCGGAGCATTCCCCGGATCACCTCGGGCATGTCCGCCTGACGCTTCGCGAGCGCATCGCCGATTACGTCAATGTCGGCCATGCCGGCCGTGAGCTGATCCATGCGGGTGAAGGCCATTGTCTTTCCTCTGCTCCCTCGAAGCCCTCCTATTCTGTGCGCCGGCAATACAGGACCATGCAGTTTCCCAGCCGTTCCGTCCGCGTACACTCCAGCTTCGCGGGAGCCGCCTCGACACCTCCCGGAGTCTCGGCAAAGCCCGGTGAGCCCCGATCCCCGATCACGATCGGGAGTTTGATGATCTGCAACTCGTCCACCAAGCCGGATGAAATCGTCAACCAGTTCAGCGTCGCGCCCCCTTCGATCAGCAGGGACCGGATTCCCTCCCTCGCCAGCGCTCTGACCAAGACCTCGACATTCACGAACTTGCCGTCGCCAGCGACCACCACCTTCACGCCCAGATCTCGGAGCGCCGCTCTCCGTTCGTCGGCGGTCTCGCTCGCGACCGCTACGATGGTCGGCGCCTGCTTGTCATGAAACACCTTGGATTCCAGCGGAACCGCGCCCTCGGGGTCGACAATGACGCGCACGGGGCTCCGTCCGTCGACGGCCCGAACCGTCAGGCTCGGATTGTCGATCACGATCGTATTTCCGCCGACCATCACGGCATCGACCGAAGCGCGCATGTCGTGCAGGAACTCGACGACCTCGTACGTGACGAACGCGCCGAGCGAGCCGCTCGTGACGCCGCGGCCGACGGTCAACTTGCCGTCGAGTGTGACGGCGGACATGATCACGATGTAAGGGCGGCCGGGATCCGGACTGGCGGGCAAGGTCTTCGGCATATCTTATGCGCGCTCTGCTTTTTCGAGGCGGCGCGCCGTTTCCGCCACGTGTCGCACCTTCTCGAGATCCACGGGGTTGGCGTAGACTCCGTCTTTCTTGAAATACGAGCCGACGATGGCTCCGTCGGCCACGGAGAGCAATTCCGAAGCGTTGTCGATGTCCAAGCCGCTGCCGATGATGACCGGTGTCTTGCGGACCGCGTTCTTCGCACGCGCGGCCGTCTCCACCGGCGGCGCGTTACCCGTGACCTGACCGGTCACCACGATCGCATCGACGCCCGACATGGCGGCCCCTTGAGCGGAAAGCTCGAGCGAGCGCTCGGCCATCATGGTGGTGTACTTCACTTGAATGTCGGCCAGCACCGCAATATCGGAGGCCCCCAAACGCGCGCGATAGCGCGTCATCTCGCCCGGCAGGCCCTGAAAGACGCCGAACGAGGTCAGCACGGCCTCGTTGAAGCTGACCGAACGAATGAAGCGCGCTCCGGCCGCGACCGCCACGCCCAGCGATGTTCTGTCCCCCGGTTCCATGTTCACCACAACGCCCACTGGAACACTCGACGCTTTCACCACTTCGTGTGTACAGATCGCCATCGCGGCGCCGAGATGGGGCTCGATCACAGAATCGATAGGAAAACTGAAGGTGTTCTCCACCAGGAGCCCGTCGATTCCCCCTTCGATCAGCGCCCGAGCGTCGGTCAGAGCCGCCTCCAGCACGCAATCCATGCCGGGATAGTTCGGATACGTCTGCAACGGCAGGAGGTTGATCATCCCGATGATCGGCTTTGAGGTGCCGAAGACGTCGCGAAGGTTCACTGTCACTTCACTCTCTGACCGGAACTCTCACCGTACGACAAGGAGTGGCCCGTACTGCCGGTCCACAGGGGCGCCTGTCCAGGTCGATGCGCTTACTGATGCTTGCCTCGGAACGCTCGACCCGAGCTGGGTAGGCGGCGCGCTACCGCCATTTCGACCCATGGGCCGGCAGCGTCGGTTCTTCTCCGTCTCACGATCGACAGTGGCACGATCAAACCGCTGCTCGCGCCAGCTCGAAACCCTGTTTCTCGACCAGGACTCTCGCTTGAAACTCGATCGTATCGAGCAGCAGCACCACCCGATCCTGATTGTTGAGCTCCCTCTCGAACATCCCTGTCAGTCCACGAAACGTACCTTCCGCGACCCGCACGCGATCTCCTTTGCGGAACGCCGCGGAATCCAACCTGACGTATCCCTCGGAATTGACCCTCGATTGAATCTCGTGAATGATGCGCTCATCGACGGGCAGCGGTAGATCTCCGAAAAGGACCACGTAGCTAACGCCCCGCGCGTACCTGATGGAATGCAGGTGGACATCCGGGCGAAAACGGGCGAACACGTACCGGGGAAACAGCGGCTTGAGTATAGGGTGGAAAACCCTCCAGACACGCTTCTTGCCGAGTCTTTTCGGGACGAAGACGTCGATTCCGAGCCGCGCTATGTTCCGCGCGGCCAACTCCTCCTGAGACGCCTTGGTGTACACCGCAAACCAGTTTTCCGTACGCCAAAGGTCCATAAACCCGCTGTTACAGCTTCGCCCTCCCAGCAGTCTGCCACACCGGCAAAAATAGTTGGTGATGGTATCAGAACACATGAGCTTATTGCAAGCGCGAAAAAATATACTTGTGGAACGGGGCTGGGGCCGAGTTTGCGTCAGGACTATCCTCCGACCGAGGCGCATCTGGATCAACTGGCCCACCACGGGACTGTGCACCCACGCTTCGACCTCGGCCGCGCCCGGCACCCGGACGTCGATCTCAGGCACCGCAATATAGCCCTTCGGCAGGCCGGTTCGTCGCCTGGAAGCAGCTTTCGTGCACTGAACCGGCCATTGACGATTCTGGGGTTGGAGCGGCGCGGATTCCTGCTGGCCACCACGCTGGGTCTGGCGATGTCGAACGCCATGAACTCCCTGGTAACTGGAAGGCTAGTCTTTGTCGACGGCTACGTGCCGGATGGCTGGACGGACGGCACGATCCGGACATGATTGGGATTCTACGGCGGCGGCGCGCTGCCCGGCCCGCCGAAACAATGCAAACTCCTGGCTATAATGGCTTTCAATGAACTTCGGCTACTCAAGGATCAGGTAAAAAAGACAATTATGGAGTTGTCGCTGGCGAAGCTTTTTGCCAGCGAGGCCGCTGTCCGCGCCGCTAACGAATGCGTGCAGATAATGGGCAGCTACGGCTATGTCAAGAACTTCCCCGCTGAGAAATTCTACAGAGACGTGAAGCAGTGCACGATCGGCGAAGGAACGAGTAAGATCCAGCGGATCGTGATCGCCTGAGAAATCCAGCGCCAGTTATGAAAACCAACCCCCATCTGGAAACCAACCGGCGGGCTATGGAAACGCTGGTGGCCGAACTCCATATGAAACTGGAGCACGTCCGGCAGGGGGGAGGAGTCGAGCGCATCGAGCGTCACCGGAAGAGCGGCCGTATGTTCGTCCGCGAACGCATTGAGCACCTGTTCGATCCTGGAGCGGAGTTTCTGGAACTGGGCGCTTTGGCTGCCGACGGGATGTACGACGGTAGCGCGCCGTCGGCTGGAATCGTCACCGGAATTGGACAGATTCACGGACGCGAGGTCGTCGTCGCGGCCAACGACGCCACGGTCAAGGGCGGAACCTATTTCCCCATGACCGTAAAGAAGCATCTGCGGGCGCAGGAGGTTGCGTTCGAAAACCACCTCCCGTGCGTGTATCTGGTGGATTCAGGCGGCGCGTTCCTCCCCCTGCAGGCGGAGGTGTTTCCGGATCGGGATCACTTCGGCGCGATCTTCTATAACCAGGCTCGCATGTCAGCCGCGGGCATCTACCAAGTGGCTGCAGTTCTGGGCTCCTGTACGGCCGGTGGCGCCTACGTCCCCGCGATGAGCGACGAAGCCGTCATCGTCAAGAACCAAGGCACGATATTTCTGGGCGGACCGCCGCTCGTGAAGGCGGCAACGGGCCGGGATGTCACTGCAGAGGAACTCGGAGGGGCGGACGTTCACTGCCGGATTTCCGGAGTTGCCGACCACTATGCCAAGGACGATGCCGACGCGTTGCGGGTCGTGCGCGACATCTTTCTGTCTCTCCCGCGCCCTGAGAAGCATGGGCTTCGAGCCGTCGACCCCGAAGCTCCGCGCGAAGACCCGTCCGAACTTTATGAAATCATTCCGACGGACACCCGGCGAAGCTTCGGCGTGCGCGAAGTCATCCTGCGTATCGTCGATCGGAGCGAATTTCAGGAGTTCAAGGCGCTCTACGGCAGGACGCTCGTCTGCGGATTCGCCAGGATCGAAGGCTATCCCGTGGGAATCCTGGCCAATAACGGCGTGCTTTTTTCGGAAAGCGCTTTCAAGGGGACACACTTCGTCTCGTTGTGCTGCCAGAGGGGTGTCCCCATCGTCTTTCTCCAGAACGTTCCGGGTTTCATGGTAGGAAAGCAGTTCGAGCATCGCGGCATCACCAAAGACGGTGCAAAGATGGTGAATGCCGTGGCCAACGCGGCCGTGCCCAAGTTCACAGTGATCATCGGGGGTTCTTACGGCGCTGGCAACTATGCCATGTGCGGCCGCGCCTATCGGCCGCGCCAGCTCTGGATGTGGCCCAACGCAAAAATCTCCGTCATGGGCGGAGACCAGGCAGCCCAGGTGCTCCTACGCGTCAAGATGGATAGAATGCGGAGCGAGGGACGCGACATGACCGATGAGGAACAAAAGGACTTCATTCGTCCCACGATCGAGAGATATAAACAGGAGGGTAACGTCTACTACAGCACCGCGCGCCTTTGGGACGACGGCGTGATCGATCCCCTCGACACCCGAAGGGTTCTGGCGGTGGGTATATCCGCTGCCATGAACCGGGAGCCGGAAGAGACGCGATTCGGCGTTTTCCGTATGTGAGAGGGGACAATTCCCACTAGTACATGAATCGAAGCTGAGCGAGTGACCTGTTCCGGCGGTTTGCCATGGTTGAAACTCGCACCGAAGCGAAGGCCCTGTCGCCGACGTAACTCTCAACCGTCCCCAAGTCCAGAACGCTTTCGACCGGGAGATGGTGGAACGCATCCGCTGGGCATTCGAAGATGTCGGCCGTCGTGACTCCGTACTCGTTGTTGTCCTTGAAGGACATGAAAAATCGTTCTCGGCGGGTGCCGACCTGAACTGGATGCGCAGGATGATCGACTTCACTTACGAAGAAAACTTCGCGGAGGCCAAGTACATTCGGATATGTTTCCCGCAATCGCGCTGTGTCCGAAGCCGATAATTGCCAGCGTTCACGGCGCCACGCTCGGAGGCGGGTCTGGCCTCGTCGCAGCCGTCGATATTGCGCTCGCCGTAGAGTCGGCCTCGTTCGGGTTCACCGAGGTCCGTCTGGGCGTTATCGCCGCCGTCATTTCCCCATGGATCGTAGCCGGAATCGGTGCCGGGCGAGCGCGTGAATACATGCTCACGGGCGAGCGTTTCTCCGCCGCCACGGCTTTTGGAATCGGCCTAGTTCACAGTGTCGCGCCGGACCTCCCGGCTCTGGACCGGAGGATCTATGAAAAGATCGAATCCACCCTGTCCGTGGCGCCTGGAGCTATCGCTTGGACCAAGACTCTGATCGCCGAGGCCGAAAAAAAACCATTCGACGAGTCCATTGAGTACGCTGTGCACACCCTAGCTGAGGCCCGGATGACGGAGGAAGGCCAGTCCGGAATGGCGGCCTTTCTCGAACGTCGTTCTCGCCCGTGACTGAAGAAATGACTTCGCCTACGCTTCCTAAAAATGTACGGATCGTGGAGGTCGGGCCGCGAGACGGCCTGCAGAGCCAGCTGAACACGTTTCCCACGCCGGTCAAAGCCGAATTCATACGGCTTCTCATCGATGCCGGTCTCGCCGACATCGAGGCCACATCCTTTTCCCATCCGGATCGGATTCCGCAGTTGGCCGACGCGGAGGCGCTGCTAGGTCTCGTCGAACGACGCTCGGGCGTGCACATTTCGGCGGTGGTCCCGAACATGCGCGGGCTGGAACGCGCGATCGCGTGCGGGGTGTCGAGGATCGGCGTTCTCACAGCAGCTTCGGAAACCTTCAACTGTAGGAACATTAACATGGGTGTCCGCGCGTCAATCGACGCAATCCGTTCCGTCGTCGCCCGCGCGGCGAAACACAGTATTTCGGCACGGGCGTACATCTCGACGGCCTGGGTCTGTCCGTACGAAGGAGCGATCGACGCCACGATCGTCGTGGGTCTTGCCGAAGAACTGCTCGGAATCGGAGTCGATGAAGTTTCCATCGGAGACACAATCGGCGTGGCCACGCCGGACAGAGTGGAAACCACCTTAGCCGCACTGTTGAAGTCCTGCCCCTCCGAGAGTCTCGCTATGCATTTCCACGACACTTACGGCTTGGCCATCGCAAACGTCTATCAGGCCCTGTGTATGGGAATCGTTACTTTCGACAGTTCCGCCGGTGGGCTCGGCGGATGTCCCTACGCGCCGGGCGCGATGGGCAACGTCGCGACTGAGGACCTGCTCTACCTATTCGACAGGCTGGGGGTGGAATCCGGGGTACGACTTGGCGGCATTCGTCGGGCCTCCGAGTTCATGGCGAGCAAGCTCGGACGCGCGTTGCCGTCGCGGGTTCTGGCGACGGCGGCCGGAGCGGAGAGAGCGTCCGTCGGGAGGGAAAGAGAATAGCTTACATCGATAATCTCTGTTACTATCATCGATCGCTCAAGCATTCCGAAGGGACATCGGTATAAGGAGCTACTACTTTCGTTTCTTGGGCATCATCGTCGGTGGGTTGTGTACTCCGATTCTTGGGCTGGGCATAGCGTCTTTGCGGGAGGGTTCCGGTGACCAATGAAGAGTGACAGCCCTATTGAGCCCCGCATAATATCCCGTCAATCGAAGCAAAGAGAAGACTGTTTCCAGAAAGCCGTGACCAAGCGTGGTTTGCGTTGCATGCGGCGCAGTGCC